>JBGMQW010000041.1:0-10441 GCA_048060815.1 Thiohalomonadales bacterium
GCAAGCACGAAAGGCATCAGGCTTATCCTTGCGTTCATTAGCAGAAAAGGCAGGTATATCTGCTATGGCGATATCCAAATATGAGCGCGGTAACTCAGTACCATCATCTGGCGTAATGTTGTCACTCGCTAAAGCATTGGGTGTACGAACTGAATATTTCTTTCGACGAGTTTCTGTCACATTAGAAAATGTTAACCATCGAGAACACCATCAGCTACCAGAAAAAGAAGAGCAGAAAGTTCTTGCTGACGTTAAGGAGCAACTTGAACGATGGATTGAGTTAGAAGAAATTGTACCAGTACCTTGGTCTATCCCATTTTCACGGCCAGATCATGTTATTGCTCAAATTAATTCTTATGACGAAATTGAGGTTGTAGCAGTTCAAGTGCGAGACTTTTGGCAGCTTGGATTAAATGCTATTCCAGATCTTATTGACACGCTAGAAAAGAAAGGAATAAAAGTTCTAATTACAAAATATGATGGCCATAAATATTTTAATGGTCTTTCTGCACAAGTTGGCGGTGCTCCTGTAGTAGTGGTCGGTAAGAATTGGTCTGGCGATCGACAACGGTTTACTCTAGCTCATGAGTTAGGGCATTTAATTTTGCATGGCTTGCTATCGGATGAACTTGATGAAGAATTAGCATGTCATCGATTTGCAGGAGCATTTCTTGCCCCTAGTGAGATGGTTAAAGATAGTTTAGGTGAACGACGGTCTCGTATAGAATTACAGGAACTATTCCTACTTAAACATGAGTGGGGTTTAAGCATGCAAGCTTGGTCATACCGAGCACGAAACCTGAATATTATTAGTGATGTTACTCATAAAGAACTATGGCGAAATTATATGCGCCATTGGAAAGCCGAAGGAAAAGAACCTGGCAAGCAATATGAACATGAAAAAACTCGACTATATGAGCAATTGGTATATCGTGCTTTAGCTGAAGATGTGATTAGTGAATCTAAGGGTGCCGAGTTACTTGGCATGTCGGTTATGGATTTCCATGCTTGTCGGAAAATGGAGTGTCCGAATGACATGGTTAATCAGTGATGCCAACATAATCATTGATATGGAAAGTGGCAATATCTTGGATAAAATGTTCAGGTTGCCTGAGAATTTCGCTGTTCCTAATATACTTTATTCTGAAGAATTAGCTGAACATCATTCAGATTTACCAACTTTTGGATTAAGAGTGTTAGAAATACGAGAAGAATTCATAGTTGAAGCCTATAGGTTAGGTGGTGTCTATAGAAAACCAAGTAATAATGATTTGCTTGCTTTAGCATTAGCCAAGCAGGAACAATGTCCATTATTAACTGGTGATGCAAAACTGAGAGAAGCTGCTGATTCTGAACAGGTGGTTGTGAGAGGTACATTATGGCTTGTGGAAAGGCTGTTTGATGAAAATCTGTTGGACTATAATGCCTGTAAAGAAGCTTACTCAGCGATGAAAAATGAATATAGACGACTACCGTGGATTGAAATAGATAAACAACTAAAACGATTCAAAAAAAAATATACTACCCCGCCGCAAGCGAACGGGGTATAGCTTGGGAATTGCCCGAGAATCTTTTGATTTCCATTGCAATAGTTTTATCTAATGTGGCAAGCTGCGAAGAATAGTACCCATAGTGATTGAAATAAAATTTTTTGTAAAACATAAAATTGAATGAGTTGGAATTAAATGATTTCAGTTAATGCTTAAATAGAACAACAAAATGAGCAAAACGCTCAACTTATGGTGACGTGCACAAATAAGTAGGTATCGATTTGAAATGGTGGGCCCGGTAGGACTCGAACCTACGACCAAGGGATTCACTCTGCCTTATTGTTTCCAATAAGAGTGGACTATCTCATCACCCTCAACCTCATTCGGTATAGAGTGTTAGGGCGCGGGACGCTCTAGCCTGTTATTAAGGACACTTGATTTAATAGTAATCAGTCCTCAGGTAGTCTCTGCACCTTTCGAAGGTGTACCTTCGACTTGGCTCAGGATTGCCGGCAGAATTTACTGCTACGGTTTCCCTGAATTCATCCCGTTCATTTCATGCCTTTCAGCATGAACGCACCATTTTGATGAGTCCCCTGCTCTAACCAACTGAGCTACAGGCCCAAAACAGGCTGTATTCTACACTATAATTTAAAAATACTGTATCTGAAATATCTTATCTGAAAATTATTTATTCTATATTCGAGAGGCTTAATACAGGGAAAGTATAATACTCCCACCAGCAATAGCCAGTGGGAGTAGGTTGGTTATTATTCAGCGTCGAGAAAGCTGCGTAATCTGTCTGAGCGACTGGGATGTCGCAGTTTACGTAGTGCTTTCGCTTCGATTTGACGAATCCGCTCACGAGTCACATCAAACTGTTTACCGACTTCTTCTAAAGTATGATCGGTATTCATATCAATACCAAAGCGCATCCGTAATACTTTCGCTTCACGAGCGGTTAAACCTTCAAGGACGTGCTGGGTTGTTTCACCCAGACCTGAATTGGTTGCAGAATCAACAGGTGAGGTAACATTACCGTCTTCTATGAAGTCGCCAAGATGTGAATCTTCATCATCTCCGATTGGGGTTTCCATTGAGATAGGTTCTTTGGCAATTTTCATTACTTTTCGCACTTTTTCTTCGGGCATTTCCATGCGAATAGCGAGTTCTTCCGGTGTTGCTTCACGTCCCATTTCTTGCAGCATTTGGCGTGAGATACGGTTTAGTTTATTTATCGTTTCGATCATGTGTACCGGAATTCGAATGGTTCTGGCTTGATCCGCGATTGAGCGTGTAATGGCTTGTCGGATCCACCATGTGGCATAGGTTGAAAATTTATAACCACGTCGATATTCAAATTTATCGACGGCTTTCATTAAACCAATGTTACCTTCCTGGATTAAATCAAGAAACTGCAGGCCGCGATTAGTGTATTTTTTTGCAATTGAAATAACCAGTCGTAAGTTAGCTTCGACCATTTCTTTTTTGGCACGGCGTGCTTTCGCTTCACTAATCGACATTTTACGGTTAATGTCTTTGATATCGGTGATAGTGAGATTATGCGCTTCCTCAATTTCGACTAATTTTTGTTGTGCCTGTAAAATTTCTACTTTATGTTCAACTAAAACTGCTGAATAACTTTCACCGGCATTAATATGCCGCTCTAACCATTCCAGATCAGTTTCATTTTTAGGAAACGAGGTAATAAATTGTTTACGAGGCATGTTTGCCTGGTTAACACAAATCGCCATAATGGTTTTTTCACAGCTACGAATTAAATCTATCATTTCGCGCATTCTAACAACTAACTTTTCAATAAATTTAGGTGCGAACTTGATTTCTATAAATTCATTAATGAGTGATTCGCAAATTTTTACGGTTTTGTCATGTGAATATGAATGTTTATTAATTGCTACGGTGTATTTTTTAAAGATTGCTGCAATTCTTTTAAAACGTTCCTTGGCTTCTTCAGGGTCAGGTCCTACCGGGCCAGTATCTTCATCATCATCATCTGCAGATTTTTGCCCTGGTGATGGAATGACATCGGGTGCGGTTGGATCGATAAATGCGACTAATAAATCGTTTAATCGCATTTCTTCAGCAATGACTTTATCGCTTGCGATAATTGTCATTTCAATAATATCTGGATGTGACAGTAATGCCGACATCATGAGTCGTAGACCCGCTTCAATTCGTTTGGCAATTTCAATTTCGCCTTCACGCGTTAACAGTTCTACGGCACCCATTTCGCGCATATACATACGCACAGGATCGGTGGTTCGACCAAATTCACTATCAACATTAACCAATGCCGCTGCGGCTTCTTCTGCGGCAACTTCATCAATGGTGTTGGTATCCATCGTTAATGTGTCAGCATCGGGAGCGGTTTCATGAACTTGAATGCCCATGTCGTTTATCATGCTGACAATATCTTCAATTTGTTCCGGGTCAACTATGTCATTCGGCAGGTGGTCATTGACCTCGGCATAGGTTAAATAACCTTGCTCTTTTCCTTTTGCGATGAGAACTTTAAGTTGAGATTGCTGTTGCTGCTTATTATCCATATTTTGTACTTTTGGAAGACTCATATATGATTACTTTTCTATTTGGAATTAATGTTTAAATTGAAACTATTTTGGGTGCGTGAAACCTGTATATTTTACACTATCTCGAACACTATTTCTCTAAATGAGAACAAATTATCACGGGGGGAATGATATTTATATATTAGACTAATTTATGAAAAATATTCATCCTTGATTAAGTGATTCCACTCTAGTTTCTCTTAAGTAATTGTTTTAACTCATTTTTCTCTATTTCACTCAACGTACCTTGTTTTGATAACTGTAACAATTGTTCGGTACGCGTTTCCTTGAGGTTTTTACGTAGTATTTCTAATGCACCAGTGAATTCGGCGTCTAATGCATCATCATTAACTAATATAGTTTGTGTTGTGAGTTTTTGCAAATGCGGGGCGGATTTTGTTCCTCGATATCGTTCAATAATTGCACTTGTGTTGATATTTGGGTTTTCGTGAACCAATTTTATTAAACTGAGTAATAATTCTGCTCCGGGTAACGTTAATTCGGATAAATCAGCCGTTTCCTGGGTTAATAAAGCGAGTTTAGGCTTGTATAGCAATAAGGTAATTAGCGTTCTGATGGGGGATAAACTGTGTTGTGCAGGTTTCCTGCCTGAAGCTCGTCCTGGTCTGGTGATTTGACTCTCATAAGAGTCCAGGTTCTTGTTAAGATTTATATCATTAACATCGAGCTGAGCAAGCTCGGACAAATGTTTTAACATCATTTGTCGATAAACACCGTTTGGTAATTTGTTTATATAGGGTTTGGCGTGTTGCACTAATCGCGCGCGGCCATCGAGTGTTTTTAAATCCAGTGATTGTGATACGGTATTAAAGAAATAAATAGAAAATGGCAGCGCGGCTTCGATTTCAGCTTCAAACTTATCTTTTCCTTCGTTTCGTATTTGAGTATCGGGATCCTGGCCATCCGGTAAAAACATAAAGCGCAATTCAAAACCTTCACGCATCACGGGCAGGGCATTCTCTAGTGCGCGCCAGGCCGCATCACGACCAGCGCGATCGCCATCAAAACAAAATATTACTTGCTCACACAACCTGAAGAGCTTGTTCAAGTGTTCACTGGTAGTAGCGGTACCGAGTGTGGCAACGGCATAACGAACACCAAACTGTGCCACCGATACCACGTCCATATATCCTTCAACTACCAATAAACGGTTTATATGTCGCAGTGATTGTCTCGCTTCGTATAAGCCGTATAATTCCTGCCCTTTGTGAAATAACGGTGTTTCCGGTGAGTTAAGGTATTTAGCACCACCTTCATCGTTGTTAATAACACGACCACCAAAACCGATACAACGCCCGCGTTGATCCAGGATAGGGAACATAATTCTGCCACGAAACCGGTCATAGGTTTTACCACTGTCCTTTTGAATCAACATACCACTATCAATTTGTTGTTCTTGAGTATAACCGGCGCTGGTTAGCACCTTGTTCAGGTTATCCCAACCATCAGGGGCAAAACCAAGCCCGAATTCAGCTGCTATTTCACCGCTTAACCCACGATTTTTAAGATAATCCACCGCAATTTTAGCGGTAGATTGTTGCCGTAATTGTTGCTGGTAATAATGTTTGGCTGCTTTCATCAAGTCATAGAGATCGTGCTTTTGACGAATTTGAGCCGTGGTTTGATCCGATTGTTTCGATGCTTCATGTGGTACCGTAAGCCCGACCTGATGCGCTAATTCTTCGATTGCTTCCGGAAAACTTAAATGTTCATAATCCATTAAAAAGCTAATCGCGGTACCGTGCGCACCACAACCAAAGCAATGATAAAACTGTTTAACACTACTAACAGTAAATGAAGGGGTCTTTTCACCATGAAACGGGCAGCAGGCTTTATATTCACGTCCGGCTTTTTTCAATGGAACCCGGGCATCAATGACTTCAACGACATCGATTCGATTCATTAAGTCATCAATAAAAGTTTGAGGGATACGTCCGGCCATAAGGTAAGTTTAAACTGCCGGGGTGTTTGGATCAGTAAATATTAATAAAATATGTAGATATTCAGCGAATCTTAAGATAAGTGATTATTTTTCTTCATTAAAAAAATTCAAAATCCACTTTGCTATTTCGAGATGTTGAGTATCATTTTTTAATGAATCAAACGCATCATTATAGAGCTTTTCACCATAAAGTTTTTTGCGCAGTAACATTCGATTTTTAAGATAATCCACAGTAAATTCAGGATGCCCCTGAAAGCTCAGGATTTTTCGTCCAATACGATAACCGGAGTAGGGACAAAATTCATTATCGGCAAAACAGATTGCACCGTCTGGTAATTTTACCACTTGATCCTGGTGACTGACTAAAAGTGAAAATTTCTGTTTCGGGGGAACCATCCACGAATTTGGTTCAGTGACTAAACTACTGGTCACTCCAACACCCCAACCATTTTTTGATTTTTCAACTTTACCACCCAGGGCATCGGCAATCAGTTGATGCCCGAAACAAATTCCAACCAATTTGCTCTCCTGGTGAGAAATATCAACAACAAATTTTCGTAACGATTCAATCCACGGTTGTTTATCATAAACACTTTCTTTACTACCAGTAATTAAATAACCATCACACTCGTTTATCGATTCAGGATATTTTGAATCGATTACCTGATAGGTAGTGAAGTTAACATCCGAATCAGCCTGATGAAATAACTGTTGAAACATATCACTATAAGTACCGAATTGTTGTTCAATATTGATATCATGCCGGTCGGCTTGTAGTAATCCAATATGCATTTATTTAAATTTTTCCAGTTACTGCATTAATAAATATCTCAGAATATTGCTCTGCGGTAAATGGTATCGGGTTTCCTGCTGCTGCGGCATCTGCACATGCTAATTTTCCAATTAACGCATTTTTATCAGCAGTAATATCGATTGATTGCAGATCATGCGGTATGCGTAACACCGAACGAAACTCTAGAACCCATTGCAAAAATCCATCAAACGAATAATCGCGTAGATCAAGGCACTGACATACATGGGACAATTTCTTTTTAATGACGGTTTTGTTAGCCACTAATACATAAGGTAATAAAATTGCATTGAGTAGGCCATGGTGTTTATCGTATAACGCCCCGAGTGGATGCGCCAATGCATGAACGGCGCCCAGACCTTTTTGAAAAGCAGCTGCACCCATCGTTGATGCAATCAGCATATGACTTCGCGCCACAATATCACTTCCTTGATTAAACGCGAGCGGTAACCATTGTTTAATCAAACGCATACCTTCAATCGCGATACCATCTGCAATCGGATGGTAGCTTGGAGAACAATAGGCCTCCAGATTATGCACAAACGCATCGATTCCAGTAGCTGCTGTTAACTTGGCAGGTAAGCCAACCGTCAGTCCTGGATCGGCAATGACGATTTTAGGCATCATATCTGGATGAAAAATTATTTTTTTAGCATGAGCTTCTTCATCAACAATAACCGCCGCACGTCCCACTTCTGATCCAGTGCCAGCAGTAGTTGGAACTGCAATAACAGGTGCAATGCCATCAGGATTAACAGTTTTCCAGTTATCATCCAGGTCTTCAAAATCCCACAGTGATTTGGTTTGACCCGACATTAATGCGATAGCTTTACCGGCATCGAGTGCGCTGCCACCACCCACTGCAATTACACCGTCAAAATTACCCGTTTTATAAATTTCAACTCCAGATGAAATATTGAATCCGGTAGGGTTGGATTTAACTTTACTAAAGACTTCAGTGGTAATACCACTATCTATAATACTTTGTTGTAATTCCTGAATAAAAATATTATCAGCCAAACCGTGATCGGTAACTAATAATGGTTTTTTAATATTCAATTCTACGCAACTGGCTCCTAGTTCAAAACTACGCCGAGCACCGAATTTAATAGTGGTAGGGTAGTTCCAGTTACCAACAAGTAGTTTGCTGTCTTTAATATCCATATAAGATTTTCCATTTATAAAAATTGAAGATAATACGACTTTGGTCGTGTAAGGTGGTGATAGGCTAACATGGATAAGCTACAGCCTCGACCAGAATCTTTAACACCAAGCCAGGCCAGAGCCGGATCGAGGTAATCACAACGATTCAGAAAAACAGTGCCCGTTTGTAATTTATCGGCAAGTGTTATAATCCGGTGTTCGTCACCAGACCATATTGACGCAGTAAGGCCATAATTACTGTCATTCATTAATTCAATTGCCTGCTCATCATTTGCTACTTTCATAATTCCAACTATCGGGGCAAAGCTTTCTTTGGTCATGATATCCATTGTATGATCTACATTAATTAACACCTGTGGTGCCAGATAATTTTCGGATAAATGTTTAGTATTAAAATAATTATTTGGTATACATAAAGTCGCACCATTTAATGTGGCATTTTTTAATTGCTCACGCGCCTGATTAGCTGCATTGGTATTAACTAGTGGACCAAGAGTTGTGTCTTTTTTTAAAGGATCATCAAGTTTAAATTTTTTAACTAAAGCAACAAATTGTTCAATGAATTTATCATAAATAGTATCATGAACATAAATTCGTTCAACAGCGCAACACGATTGACCGGAATTAAAATAAGCACCATCGACAATATTTTCAATGGTATGTTGCATCATTTTTGAATCAGGTTCGATATCGGAACGAACATAAGCAGGATCGTTACCACCAAGTTCAAGTGCAAGCGGTTTAAATAAACCAGCAACGCTATTTTCGATAATAGCGCCACTGGAGACAGAACCCGTGAATGAAATATAATTTATATCTGGATCTTTTAATATTTTTAAAGTTGTTGCATGGTCGCAATGGATATGTTGAAAAACGCCATCAGGAAATCCGGCTTGAGCAAAGGCTTGTGAAAATCTTTCTGCACATAACAGTGTTTGTGCCGAATGCTTTAATAAAACCGTATTACCCGCCATTAACGCTGGTATTATAGAGTTTATAGCAGTTAGATACGGATAATTCCACGGTGCAATAATAAACACAATTCCTAATGGAACCCGCTTGATAAAACGTTTTTTACTGTTATTATTTTCTATGTTGATTTCAGCCAAAGCTTGTTCGGCATTATCTATCATATAACGTGCACGTTCCTCAACACCACGAAGCTCACCTGGACAGTTTCGAATGGGTCGTCCCATTTGTCGGGTAATCTCTACTAATATTTCATCTGTTTTTGAAAGTAGCGCATCAATAGCTTTGTGGCATAAAACAGCTTTGTCTGTAATGGTTAACTGCGACCATGACTTTTGTGCTGAATTTGAAGATTTGATAATTTTTTGAATTTCATTATCAGAAACAACAGGACGTTCAGCAACAATACTGTTATCGATAGGGGAGATGCTTGTAATTTTTTTTGTCATCGTAATTTTATTAAATTCAAAAAGATATAAACTACAAATCAAATAATTTCAAAATACCTGTCCAACTCCCACAACGATACATGCTTATTAAACTCACGTACTTCCCATTCACGACTAGCCACATAGTGATTAACAAAAGCCTCACCAAACCAGAGCCTGGCCATATCTGAATTTTTTAAAGCTTGTGTCGCATGCCATAATGTATCATGCAACTTCAAGTTATCCGGTAGTTTTGCATCATACGCATTTCCAGATACCATAGATTTAATTTCAGCATTGTTTTCTATACCCCATAGTCCCGATGCTATTACTGCAGCTAAAATAATATAGGGATTTGCATCTGCTGCACCAATTCGATATTCCAATCGTTGCGATTTTTCATTACCCGGAATAATACGCATTGCACAGGTTCGATTATCAATGCCAACACTGGCATGAGTAGGAGCCCAAAGATCAGGAACAAGTCGTTTATATGAATTTATAGTAGGCGCAACCATCGCGAGTACTTCGGGTAAACACAATTGGCATCCGGCAACAAAATGAGTCAATAATTCACTTATACCGTGAGGTCTATTTGCATCAAAAAAGATACTTTGCCCTTTGGAATCTTTTAGCGATAAATGAATATGACCACTTTGCCCCGGGTAGTCCGCTGACCACTTAGCCATAAAGGTCGCCATTTTTTGTTGTTTTTGTAATAGTATTTTGGTGAATGTTTTAAATAAAGCGGCTCTATCGGCGGATTGTTCTGCCCCACTATAAACTAGCGCGGCTTCCAGAACACCCGGCCCGGTTTCTTCATGTAAACCTTCGATAGGAAAATCCATAACTTCGGCTAAATTTAAAATACTATGATAAACATCGGATTCAACGGTGTTTCGAATTACCGAATATCCAAAGTCACCGGGGGTGAACGATTGTAAGTTCTGGAAATTTTTATCCTGAATAGTTTGAGGCGTTTCATTAAAAACGAAAAATTCATATTCAAATCCGGAAAATACCTCATA
>JBGMQW010000041.1:10541-20683 GCA_048060815.1 Thiohalomonadales bacterium
ACGTCACAAAATCCAAAGCCATTATCCAGGGCTGAAAAGAATTTATCTTTCGACAGGTATTTTCCGCGTAAAATACCATCAGTATCAAAAATACCAACTTTAACATGGCTTAAATTGCGCTGTTCAATAATTTTCCGCGCTTGTGAGGAGTCTTTTACTTTAAGTGCATCCACTTGATTTCCTTATTTTAACCTGAGTTTCACAAATGAAACTAAGAAAGCTGAGTGTTACAAATTAATACATAATATCATTTATTTGATTTTAGACTAATGTTACCTTCATGTACTAAATTTTTTTGAATAAAATAACTATGAATTCATTCCGCCGAAATATCCCTGTTTTAGCAACCAGTCAGGCACTTATGATGAGTAGCATGACGCTAATTTTAACCACGGCTGCTTTGGTTGGTTTTTCATTAGCTCCGGATCAAAAATATGCTACCTTACCTGTTGCCGTAATTTATATAGCCGTTATGTGTACCAGTATACCGGCTTCACTTTTAATGGAGCGTATTGGTCGAAAACGTGGTTTTCTATTTGCGACAAGTTTTGGTTTTAGCGGAAGCGCCCTGGCAATGTATGCCATTTTGAATTCAAATTTTTGGCTGTTTGTTGTGAGTATGTTTTTAATAGGGATGTTTAATGGTTTTGGTAATTATTTTCGGTTTGCGGCAGCCGACGCAGTAACGACTGATTTGAAAAGTAAGGCAATATCCTATGTTTTAGCCGGTGGTGTAATAGCCGCTATTGTAGGGCCAAATTTAGCAAGCTTAACACGCGATAGTTTTGAAAATGCACCTTTTGCCGCGAGTTATGCGGCATTGATGATAATGTATTTGTTAATATTTGTTTCGCTGTTATTTTTAAAATTACCTGATCAGACAAACGTTCATCACGAAAATTCTTCAGAAAATAAAACGATTCGTCCATTAAAAGAAATTGTATTGCAGAAAAAATTTGTAGTAGCCGTAGTTGTTGGAATGTTTGGTTATGGTGTAATGACTTTTATCATGACTGCAACACCTTTAGCGATGCAACATCATCATCATGATTTTTCAGATGTATCATTTACAATCCAGTGGCATGTATTAGGGATGTATATACCTTCATTTTTTACTGGTCATTTAATTAATCGATTTGGTTTGATTCGAATAATGTTCATTGGTGCCATTATTGGTCTGGGTAGTATTACTGTAAGTTTACTTGGAACATCAGTTATACATTATTGGTTTGCATTAGTATTGTTGGGAATTGGCTGGAATTTCATGTTTATCGGTGCAACTACTTTATTAACTGAAACATATTCAATAACTGAAAAAGGGAAAACTCAAGCAGTAAATGACTTTATAATATTTACAACGATGACTTTTGCATCATTATCAGCGGGTGCGTTACAGTATCAATTTGGCTGGCAAGCCGTTAACTATGGTGCAATTCCATTTATGGTAATTGTTATAATCAGTTTAATATGGTTACAACGAGACAAGTCAAAAACCATAAATAATTGTGAAATTTGTGAGGAAACTATAAATTAATAGGGATTATAAAAGTAATAAACTATTTATTTTGCTTTTAGTTTCGTCGCAATTATAATTGATTCTTTTGCCCATTTTAGTAGCTGCTTGTTGTTTTCAAGTATTTCGGTAGGGACCTGGTGATATTTTCGAACATTAACCTTTCCGGTTTTCTTGGTATACCAAAAACAGGATGTTCCCAATTGCGTGTATTTTTCACGTGTAGAGTTATCAACTACAAAAAACAGTGAATCCCTCATTATCATCGCAAATTGAACTGAATTTGATGAAATACTTTGACCGCCAAAAAATTGTCCAGATCTTATTGCTTTTATCGGATCGAGTTTGTCTAAAATTGTGTCAACATATTCGAAAGTGTTTTTACCCATTTTTTAACAAGCTGTCCAGTTGTTGTTGTATTTTTTGATAATTTGCATAACCACGAGACAAAAATTGATGCTTTTTTTCATGTTGAAAAACTAATGTTGGAAATCCAAGTACCCCTGCTTGTCGGGTATTGGAAAAATGTTGTTGAGTTTGTTCTTTGATTTCTTTCGATTCAAATAAATTTATAAATTCAGATTTATCAATTTTAAATTTTAATACTAAATCTGTTAATACTTCCTGTTGAGTAACATCCCGTTGTTCTACATAAAAAGTATGTTGGATATCATGAAAGAAAGCTAAGGTGTTTTCAGTATCCATTTTACCAAATGCAACTAATGCACGACTAGCCGGTTCAGTGTCATATATAAATCCATCTGGCATGGCATTATCAAAAGTAAATTCTTGTCCTGATAATTTTTTGACTTCATGCCAGTGATGTAATATTTCGTTTCGGCTTTTTTCTGTAATAGCCTGAGTTGTTCCAGGGCGTAAACCGCCCAGGTTTAATGCTATTTGTAATTTGTCACTATAAGCTTTTTTAATTTGTGTAATAATGGGTGAAAATCCCCAACACCATGAACACATTGGATCAGCGAAATACCATAATACTGCTTGTGTCATTGTTTGTTCCTAATTAGAAGTGAATAAATAAATTTTATTTATTCACAAAACTAAGGATCTGTTTTAAGCTGAAATTTTGTATCTTACCTGCAAAGTAACCATGAAAGTCATCAAGTATATGATAACTAACCGGAATTAAAACCAGAGTAACCATAGTAGCAAACATAACACCGAATGCGAGAGATACCGCCATTGGTATTAAAAATTGTGCTTGTACACTTTGCTCGAGCATTAGTGGTGTTAATCCTGCAAATGTTGTTAAAGAGGTTAATATAATAGGACGAAAGCGTTCTGCACCGGCATCTCGAATGGCTACACTTAATTTAACGCCTTTAGCACGCAGACGGTTAATGTAATCCACTAAAACCAGATTATCATTAACCACCACCCCGGCAACGGCAATCATTCCACATAGTGACAATAAACTTACTTCAAGCCCTAATAATATGTGACCCAGGAGCGCACCAATAAGACCAAATGGTATCGCTGACATTACCATTAAAGGTTGAGTATAGGACTGAAATGGAATAGCCATTAAAATATAAATGCCAATTAGCGCAATAATAAAACCATTTATCATACTGTCTACTAACTCATTTTGAGATTTTTGGTTACCTGAAAATGACCATTTTATACCCGGAAAATCCTGTTCTACTGTCGCAAGAAATTGTGGTACTAAATCCTCCATTACTTTACCTGAGGATGTTACATTTTCATCAATAAATGCACTGACAGTTATAATGCGTTTTCGATCTAGTCTATTGATAACCGATGGGCTGGTTGTGTAGGATAATTCTGCTAAATCAACTAGTGGTATCATGCCCCCATCGGAAAGTCGTATATGCATACTTTCTAAGGAGTGTAGTGCTTTCCTGTCTGTTTTCGGGTAACGCACAAAAACTTTTACATCATCTCGACCACGTTGAATACGTTGTATTTCTTCACCATAAAAAGCTTGTCGAACTTGTCGGGCTAAATCACGGGTATTAATAGCCAAATTAAATGCTTTTGGTTTTAGCTTTATAATAATTTCTCTTTTACCAGAATCAAAACTATCGTGAATGCCATAGAGGCCAAGGTATTGTTTTAAGGTTAGTTTTAACTTCTTGCTAGCATTTTTTAACTGCTCCATATCATTACCAGACAATTCCAGTGTAATACCGGGTCCATGGTTTCGGAGTGAAGATTCATATTTTAATTCAACTACACCAGGAATTTCTCCTACCTGTGTTCGCCAACGTTGCATTATTTCTTCTGCAGAGTAACTTCGTTGTTCAGCATGTCCCAGTTCCATTGATACTTCGCCAAGATGCGAACCTCTAGTTCGTGTGCTACTCGGATGCGCACCAACCACCGTTTTGATGCTGGTGATTTCATCTTCTCCCGTTTCTCTGTGAAGTTCAGCTTTTAACTCTAGTGCCTCATCACCAATTAATTGGACTGCTTGTTCAATTTTTTCGATTGATGAACCTTGTGCGAAACGAACCGAAGCATAAGCAAAGTCACCTTCGACTTTTGGAAAAAATACCATTGATATCCAGCCACTCGCAACCAGACTAATAAAGATTATAAATAAAGATAAAAATATAGCCGAGGTAGCATATCGCCATTTTATTGCTAAATCGATAAACGGACGGTATCGTGTTTCGATAAAATTTTCTAACCACACTGTAAAACTGTGTAAGAAGTTGGATATTTTGTTATGTCGTTCGTTTACCGGGTGTTTTATAGTAGCTAAATGTGCTGGAAGTATAAAAATACTTTCTATTAGCGAAAAAAATAATGTTGCGATCACGACAATCGGAATAACACTCCATAACCTTCCTTCCGGACCCGGTAAAAACAAGATAGGAGAAAATGCCACTATACTGGTTAACACAGCAAAAATTACTGGAGTTGATACTTTTTGAACGCCACGTATTGCACCATCCAGACCAAAATGACCTTTACCATGTTCTGCATAGATACTTTCGCCAATGATGATGGCATCATCAACCACAATTCCTAGCACTAATATAAATGCAAACATGGAAATCATATTGATAGAACCATCAAGATTCGGTAATAACCATAATGCACCCATAAATGAAATTGGAATTCCTAATGTGACCCATAACGCTAAACGCACACGTAGAAATAACACTAAAATTCCAAATACCAGTAATAAGCCTGTTACGGCATTACGCAATAATAACGACAAACGGCTTTTAAAATATTCTGAGCGGTCTTGCCAGATACTCATTTCCAGACCGGTTGGTAATTTACTTTCATCTATGTAGTTGCGAATATTTTCTGCAATTTCAAGAACACTCTGGTTTCCGACTCGAAAAACGGTGAGCGCGACACTGGGTTTACCATTAAAAAAAGCATAAAGGTCTTGTTCTGCAAAACCATCAATAACTGTAGCGATATCACCGAGCAATATTCGACTGCCATCTTGTCCTGCTCTTATTATAATTTGCTCAAACTGGTCGCCCTTGTATGCTTGTGATTCAGTTCGTAATAATACATCACCCGATTTTGTTTTTAATACACCGGCTGGTAAGTTTAGTGATGAGTTTTTAACGGCAAGTGTGACCTCGTCAAAACTTAAGCCATATCGTTTCAGGTTTCGATCCGAGAGTTCAACTGTAATTTCATAGGGGCGAATGCTGGATAGTGCAACCTGGGTGATGGCGGGTAATGCGGTTAAATCATCTCTGATTTTTTCGGCATAATGTTTTAAGGTTAGTTCATCAGAATTTCCCGATAATATAACTTCCGCTACACGCGTACGAATGCTTACTTCTTTTATAATCGGTTTTTCAGTATTTGCAGGGAATGTGCTTATAGTACTAATTCTGGATTTTACTTCATCGAGTATATCGCGTGTGTCATAATTACCGGAAATTTCAAGTAACACATTAGCTCCCGATTCACTCGCGGTCGAGTTCATCGAACGCAAGCCTTCTATATCAAATAGTTTTTCTTCGATTTTTACAACTACAGATGCTTCAACTTCTGTTGGTGTGGAACCAGGATAGGGAACATTAATATTAATTCGATCCAGGGAAATATTCGGTATTAGTTCTTTTCGGGTTTGAGGTATAGATAAAGCACCTAGTATCAAAATTAAAAACATCAGCAGGTTTGCTGCAACGCGATTTTCAGCAAACCATGTAACTAGATTATTCATCCGTTTTTGATACTGTCGTTATCAGGATTTTTAGGTGATTTTATTTCAATCGAATTATTTTCCTTATTGGGTTGCATTTTTTGTGATATAACTTTTAAACTCATTCCTTCTGTAACGATATCCAGCGGTGTTGTAATAACACGATCTCCGGATTGTAAACCTGAACTAATAAAAACACTGGTTAATCCTTTGTGAAGTACAATCACCTGACGTAATTCAAGAGTATTATTCTTAGAAACAATCCATACCTGGACATTATTTCGCAATGCGGAGCGGGGTATTTCTATAATATTATCAAAAGGTCTACCTTCAATAACAGCATCCACATATAAGCCAAAAGCCAGTGGTGGCCTGTTTGGTTTAGCGGGGTTTAATAAATAGGGGTTTTTAACTTGTGCAACAAGATAGACCAGGCGGTCACGCTGATCTACCATTCCTTCACTACGTACTATATTTGCATGCCAGTTAAAGTGTTGCCCTAAAAATTCAACATCAAGATTTACAACTGTT
This sequence comes from Thiohalomonadales bacterium, assembly GCA_048060815.1. Taxonomy (GTDB): domain Bacteria; phylum Pseudomonadota; class Gammaproteobacteria; order UBA6429; family Thiohalophilaceae; genus CAYQUC01. Next base: position 16,748 of record JBGMQW010000041.1, read on the forward strand.
CCTTCTGCCAGGGTATTGCTACTTTGGTATAACCAGGATTGGTCGAGCAAGGCGAGCTGTCGATCAGACAGAGGTAATCGCACCTCTGCATAGTCAACTGCGTAAATATCAGCAACTGCTTTGCCAGTCGATAAATAATCGCCAAGATCGATACGTTTTTTTGTTATTCGTCCATCGAACGGCGCTTTGATATTTGTATGTTTTAAATCTAACTTTGCAATCTTAAGACTTGCCTGGGCTGCTTTTAAATTAGCATGAGCTTCGGCCAGTTGTGGCACATGACGTGCGTACGCTGATGCGGTTTTAAGTTTTTTAGCTCCCATACTTTTTATATTAGCAATAGCCTGACTGGCGCTGGCTTTAGCACTTGCTAATAGTTGTTGTGCACTGGCAACTTTTGCTTCAGCAGTGTGGATGGCAAGTTCATACTCTAATGGATTAATCTTGACTAATACGTCGCCTTTTTGAAAAAAGCCACCATTTACAAAATTTTCAGCTACATTGATTATTTCGCCTATTACCTGCGATGATAATGTCACCGAAGTCCTTGGTATCACCGTTCCACGGCTGATAACGGGTATTTTAACAGTTCTGGCGTCGGCTGTTAAAATCTGGACACTGGGAATGTTTATTGTGTTCGGTAGCTTCTCGACCTTGGGCCGAAATGCAAAGGACATACCGGCAACTAGGAAACCAAAAATTATTATGGCGACTACCAGTATTTTTTGAGAAGGTCGCTGGTATTTCATTTATAAAAAATCACTATTTTTATATCCGTGAATTTACTAACTATAGTATTGAGTATTAACGATATTTTGCCTATTAATCCGGAATTAATAAGGCAATTCAAAATTAAATTAGTTCCAAATTAGAGTGATTTTATCGCATTTTTATCGATAAGTATGTGATTTTAAGGTAATCGTATGTATCTTTTATGTAACCGTTTGTTTCCTAACGGGGAGGCTCACCTGTCTGTAGTAATATTGTATCGAACTAGCAAATATCAAGTCTGCTTTAACGAAATAATCATAAAAATAGCTTGTTTCTACAATCTGCTAAGTCTAGATTATCTTCAGAAAATAGATGGCTAATGAAAAGTGTGAGTCAACTATAAAATTTACTAGTTATATCCTCGTATAGTAAAGCACTACTATTTAGTCTCAACAATCCAGACAATATTAGGAGTGATTATGATTAATATTATACATAAAGATAATCGTGGGCATGTTGATCATGGTTGGTTACAAAGTTTTCATACTTTCTCGTTTGGCAGTTATTACGATCCAGAATACATGGGGGTCTCATCTTTGCGGGTGATTAATGATGATAAAGTTCAACCAAACAATGGTTTCGCCACGCATTCACACCAGGACATGGAAATTATCAGTTTTATCAAAAAAGGCATGATAGAACATAAGGATAGCATGGATAATGTTATAAAAATTGGTGCTGGCGAATTTCAACTAATGAGTGCTGGAACGGGTGTGACACACAGTGAATACAACCCATCGAGTTCTGAATCACTGGAGTTTTTACAAATCTGGATTCTACCCAATGTAAAAGGTATCGCGCCAAATTATCAGCAACAGCTGTTTAAAAGCAAAGAAGGTTTACAGTTAATTGTTTCACCTGATGGTCAAAATGGTTCGCTATTGATTCAGCAGGATGCTTATCTATATCGACTTCAATTGGAAAAGTATGAATCTATTTCCTATACAATTAAAAACAATCGAACTGCTTATGTGCATGTTATCTCGGGTAGTCTTGGAATTAATGGCGAAGATCTAAATGCTGGTGATGGCGCAATATTAAAATCTGTTGATACTATTGAATTTGTTAGTACCGAAATTAGTGAAGCACTGGTTTTTGATTTGCCGTAATAGAGTATCCGAAAATAGTTTTTTAACTGTGGAGATATTAAAAGGAGATATATAATGAATAATGAAAAGAAAGTTACTTATCCAGGCGAAAAAATTAATGTTGAGTGGGACGAAAACCTCTGTATACACATTGGTGAATGTGGACAGGCAACCGGTGAGTTGTTTGCAAGTGATCGTTCAACCTGGTGTTTACCGGATCTCGTTACAGTTGAAAATGTAATTGATGTTGTGGAACGATGCCCCAGTGGTGCACTCACCTATAATAATAAAGATCAAAGTGTTGTAGAAAAAGCAGATAAAGAAAATACTGTTGCAGTTAGTTATAATGGTCCTTATTTTATACGAGGTGATCTTAACATTGAAGACTCTCCTGATAATATCCCGGGTATTCAGTTCAGGGCTGCTTTATGTCGTTGTGGTCACTCAAAAAATAAACCGTTTTGTGATAATAGTCATGAGGCTGCCGGGTTTAAAGATTACGGTGCAATTGGCGATAAGGGCACTAGTCTCGCAACCAAGGGTGGAAAATTAAAAATTACGTCCCTGGAAAATGGTCCGCTATTATTATCCGGAAATATAGAAATAATAAACGGGAGTGGCCGTATTGCATGGCAGGGTACAGAAGCTGCATTATGCCGATGTGGTGCTTCAAAAAATAAACCTTTTTGTGACGGTAGTCATACAGAAATTGGTTTTAAAAGTTAAATTTTATTCCAGTAAATATCAGCAGGTTAATAAATAACTATTTATAAATACAAATAGTGTAGCGAAACATAAATGAAAAAAATATTACAATCTGCTAAGTACAAGCATAGCGTTAGTTGGTTAGAACTGTTTTATGATCTTATTTATGTAGTGGTTATCGCAAAACTTGCTCATCTGGTAACTTATGGCCACGACGGCCACATAGGGCCAACAGAGTTTATGATGTTTATTGTATTGTTTATTCCCGTTTGGTGGGCATGGACAGGTCACGCACTTTATGCAACACGATTTTATGATGATAGTGCAATTGATCGTGCCCTGACACTCGGGCAGATGTTTTTAGTTACAATAATGTCGCTTTATATCACTGATGCCTTTAATGGCGAAGGTAAAATATTTGCTTTAATCTTTGGGTCTATTCGTGGCTTATTAGTTATAATGTATTTGCGGGTTTATTTTTCAAATAAAGATATGCGCCCGGTAACATCTTGACTTGCTTCAGGGTTTAGCATAGGAGCTATACTTTGGTTAATATCTGCATTTTTATCACCTGCATTAATGTATAGCTTTTGGGCTGTTAGTTTATTAATCGATTTTACTACTCCATTACGTTGTCGCCCATTACTTAAAAAAGTAAGTGTCCATAAGCATCATTTACCTGAAAGATTTGGTTTATTAGTTATTATCTTGTTAGGCGAGTCTGTCGTAAGTTTAACAAGTGCAATAAATCCAAAAGAGTTTTCGTTTGATATTTTAATTATAACTTTTCTGGGTTTTATTAGCCTTAGTGCAATTTGGTGGCATTATTTTGAAGTGCTCGAACGTGTCGTTATTAATCAAAAATTGGGCGCGGCGCACCTTATTATATATGGACATTTGTTTATTTTTATAGGTTTGGCATTATTTGCTTCTGCATTAAGACAAAACATTGTTGGTAATCTGGCTGTATCGGACATATCTTTATTATTTAGTGTGAGTATTACACTTTATTTATTTCCAGTGTTACTGATAGCACAGCAGGTTCAGATTAAAAGCGAGCATACAAAATTACGACGTAATACCATTGTATTAATATTATTTCTTATCTTTTTTACTATAATACGTAATTTACTAAGCAGTATGGAAGTGAGCTTAATAATAGCAAGTTTAATGGTTAGTTATGTATATCTAAATACACCAAAAAAAATATCTATAAAATAATATATCTATGTCAACTTTAGAAAAGACCAGTAGAGAAATCCTTGAAAAGATACAGCAATCATATTGCCAGGAAGAAATACTAGTTGCCTTGCAGAGGGTCGCATCACTATTTAGATTTGAATACTTTACATATGCAAGAATATTTCCAAAA
>JBGMQW010000042.1:0-20417 GCA_048060815.1 Thiohalomonadales bacterium
TTTCTCTCATTCACCGGTAGAGCCAGGATATTACACACCACCTGGTTTGCTTTTTTTGTTACTTTCCTGGTCTGGTTTAACCATGCTCCCTTGTTAACTGTAATACAGGAAACCATGGGGTTATCTGACCAACAGATAAAAACATTATTAATTCTTAACGTTGCACTCACGATTCCTGCTCGAATTGTTACCGGTATGCTGGTAGATGTTTATGGTCCACGTAAAACCTACACTGCAATGCTATTGGCTACAGCGGCACTGGGTTTCTTCTTCGCCTCGGCAACAAGTTTTGAAGTATTAGCTTTAGCTCGCTTTTTAATGGGTTTTGTAGGTGCTGGTTTTGTTATTGGAATTCGCATGATCAGCGAATGGTATCCCGCCAAGCAACTTGGTTTGGCTGAAGGTATTTACAAAGGAATGGGGAATGTTGGTTCAGCAGTGGCCGCTATTACCTTACCAACGCTGGCTCTGCTTTTTGGCGGTGATGATGGCTGGCGTTATGCAATGGCCGTAACTGCTGTTATTGCACTGATTTATGCGGGTGTTTACTACTTTTCGGTTACGGATACCCCTGTAGGCTCAACCTACTTTAAACCTAATAAATCAGGTGGACTGGAAGTAACCAGTACGCGGGATTTCTTTTTCTATTTGCTGATGAATATCCCCATGTATGGTGCAATGGCGGTCATAACCTGGAAAGTTAGCTTGTTAGGGTTATTAAGTGAATTTACAGCCAATGTAATATACGCGGCTTTAGTTGGTCTTTATGTATTTCAAGCTAAGCAGATTTATAAGGTGAATAAAGAGATATTTCATACACCAGTTCAAGAAATAATGAAATACAATTTTAAACAAGTGGCTATTTTAAGTATTGCTTATGCGGTAACTTTTGGTTCGGAATTAGCCGTGGTTTCCATGCTGCCATTGTTTTTTAAAGATACTTTCCTGATTCCCGCAGCCCTGGCTGGTATTTTTGGTGCGAGCTTTGCTGTTATTGATGTTCTGTCCTGTCCTTCAGGAGGTTGGATAAGTGATAAATTTGGCCGAAAAAAATCATTGGTGGTTTTATTATCCGGTGCATCTGTTGGATTTTTTGCTATGTCGCAAATTACTGGTGACTGGCCAATTGCATTCGCAGTAATAGTAATAATGGTAGGTTCATTTTTTCTTGGATCCGCTGCCGGCTGTGTTTTTGCATTGGTGCCCTTGATCAGACGCAGACTGACCGGACAAATCGCGGGTATGGTGGGTGCCTATGGTAATATTGGTGCAGTAATATTTTTAACAGTATTCTCGTTTGTATCACCTTCCATATTTTTTATAACGATAGCCTGTGGTATCGCATTTGCAGCTGTAGTTTCTCTATTTTTAGATGAACCTAAAGATGCAATGGCCGAAATTTTACCTGATGGAACAGTACAAATGATTGATGTGCACTAATTTATAAAATTTTTTTAACTATTCAGTGTATTTCTGGCAAGAAAAGCGTTTGAACTGCCAAGAGAGCACCCAATTTGGCGCTCTTGGCGGTAAAATCTTTTGACTTTTGTAACTAAATTCAACATATACAGATATATGCTGAAATAGTTACGATTTTTTCTTGTTAACTTGCTGTTACAGTTTCGTCAGCTGTTACGGCCTTCATGCTCAATCGAATACGTCCTTGTTTATCAATTTCAAGAACCTTCACTTTAACCATTTCACCTTCGGTAAGCTTATCGCTAACGTTTTCTACACGCTCATCACTAATTTGTGATACATGAACCAAACCATCTTTACCAGGTAAAATTGTAACAAATGCACCGAAGTCCATCAGCTTTACAACTTTACCTTCATAAATTGTACCGACTTCAACATCAGCTGTTATCTGTTCAATTTGTTTACGTGCTTCATCGCCTGCTGCACGATCTACGGATGCAATTTTCACTACACCGTCATCGGTAATATCGATGCTTGCACCGGTTGTTTCTGTAATTGAACGAATAGTTGCACCACCTTTACCGATAACATCACGAATCTTATCAGGGTTAATTTTAATAGTAGTGTAACGAGGAGCAAACTCAGAAACTTCTGCACGGGGTTTATCGATAACAGCATTCATAATTGATAAAATATGCAAACGGCCTTCTTTTGCTTGTTCTAAAGCAGCTTCCATAATATCTTTTGTTATACCATCAATCTTGATATCCATTTGTAGTGCGGTGATACCTTTATCAGAACCGGCAACTTTAAAGTCCATATCACCTAAATGATCTTCATCACCAAGAATATCAGATAATACAGCAAACTTATCGCCTTCTTTAATAAGTCCCATTGCAATACCAGCTACAGGTGCCACTAATGGTACACCAGCATCCATCATGGATAAACTTGAACCACAAACTGACGCCATTGAAGATGAACCGTTTGATTCTGTTATTTCAGATACTACACGAAGAGAATATGGATATTCTTCAAAGTCTGGCATAACACCAGCAACACCACGTTTTGCTAGTTTACCATGACCAATTTCCCGACGTTTTGGTCGTCCGACCATACCGGTTTCACCAACGCAGTAAGGTGGAAAATTATAATTCAACATGAAGGGTTCCCGATAAGAACCTTCTAAAGCATCGATAATTTGTGAATCGCGTTCAGTACCTAATGTTGTTACAACAATTGCCTGAGTTTCTCCGCGAGTAAATAGTGCTGAACCATGTGTTCTTGGTAAGATGCCAACTTTTACTGTAATTGGACGAACGGTGCGTGTATCACGTCCATCAATCCGTGGTTCACCATTAATTATTTGACTACGGACAATTTTCTTTTCCAAAGATTCGATTGTTTCACTCACATCTTCACGCGAGTATTGATCATCTGCAGTTAAATTTTCTTTAAGAGCCGACCTAATTTCAGTTAACTTTGTGTACCGAGGTAACTTTTCACTAATTTTATAGGCAGCAGCTAAATCACTTTCTGCGGCACTGGAAACAGCTGTGGTTAATGCTGTGTTTTCAGCTTTTGGTACAAATTCTTTTCGTTCAACACCAACTTTTTTAACTAGTTCATCGATACCACTTATAACTACTTGAAACTGTTCATGACCAAACATCACTGCGCCCAGCATTACTTCCTCTGATAATTGCTTAGCTTCAGATTCAACCATTAACACTGCACCATTGGTACCGGCTACAACTAAATCAAGCTCAGATCCTTTCAGCGTTTCTTTAGAAGGATTTAATACATATTTATTATCAATATAACCTACACGTGCAGCGGCGATAGGGCTTGTGAATGGTGCACCACTGATACTAAGTGCAGCAGATGCTCCTATCATTGCCACTACATCAGCAGGAACTTCAATATCAAGTGAAATTACAGTGGCAATCAACTGGATTTCATTAGTATATCCTTCTGGAAATAACGGCCGGATTGGACGATCGATTAATCGACAAACCAGAGTTTCATTATCTGACTGTCCTTCACGTTTTAAAAATCCACCCGGTATTTTGCCAGCAGCATAGGTTCGCTCCTGATAATTAACCGTCATCGGGAAAAAGTCACGACCTTCGACTTCTTCATCTTTTACAACTGCGGTGACTAAAACAACGGTGCCACCCATACTACACATCACTGCACCTGATGCCTGACGTGCAATTTCACCAGTTTCTAATTTTAGAGTACGATCGCCGAATGGAACTTCAATTGTTACAGGAGTCATGTAATTACCTTAAAGTAAGTAAATTTATTTACGCAAACCAAGACGTGATATTAAATCACGATATCGTTCAACATTTTTATTCTTGAGATAATCAAGTAATTTACGACGCTGGCTAACCATACGTAGTAAACCTCGACGAGAATGGTGATCGTGTATATGTTCTTTAAAGTGACCGGATAAACCATCGATTTGAGCTGAAAGCAATGCGACTTGCACTTCAGGAGAACCTGTATCGCCTTCATCTTGTTTATAATCACTTACAATTGCTGCTTTCTGTTCAGCATTTAATGACATTTCTGACTCCTGTAACAGTTATTATTACAATAACTTAGACCTAAATTAAGGCCGCTATTTTAACCGCCTGAAGCTACTCAGGACAAGTTAAATACCTCTAATTATCCATAAATATTATAAATTTAGTCTCAATACTAGCATCTAAAGTCTAAATCAACAATTTAAATAGGTTAATCATTGATTAACCGTTTTGGTGCAACTCGACCATCATCCAAAATATGGCCAATTCCCAAAAAATGTTGCTCATTTAACAAACGAACTAAGCCGCCAGTCGGTGCATTAGCGACTAAAACTGCTTGACCTTGTTTTATATAATATGCGGAATCTTCAGTTAAATTGACAGCTGGAATATGCTCTAAAGCACTATCCATGGGTAATAACTGGGCATCAAGCTGATCTATACTCTCACTCGCCATAGATTCGAGAGTGTCATTATCTATCGCCTGGTTTATCACAAAAGGTCCTGTTGCGATGCGTCGTAAGCCTGACAAATGAGCACCGCAACCGAGCTCACGACCAATATCTTCACTTAATGTTCGAATATAAGTCCCTTTTGAGCAATGGACATCTAGATATAATTTATTTTTTTCAATCTTGATTAAGTCTAATGAATAAATATTGACTTTACGTGTGCTCCGTTCTACCTCAATTCCTTGGCGCGCAAGTTTATATAATGGCTGGCCATTCTTTTTTAGTGCTGAATACATTGGCGGTAATTGATCAATTTCACCCGTAAATTTTTTCAATATCTTTTTAATAAATTTCGAATCTAAAGCGGGTACTTCAGTGCTTTTAATTATCTCACCTTCTGCATCCGCTGTTGAGGTAGTAATACCCAACTGACATATCGCCTGATATTTTTTGTCTGCATTGAGCAAGTAAGCAGAAATTTTAGTAGCTTCCCCCAAACATATCGGTAATAAACCACTTGCTAAAGGATCCAGACTACCAGTATGCCCGGCTTTTCGGGCATTAAAAAGACGTTTTATTTTTTGTAAAACTGCATTTGAAGTTAATCCAACAGGTTTATCCAATAATAATATACCATTGACTAGTCGATCTTGTTTATTTCTTCGTACCATTATAGATTTTTAGTATATAAATTACAGATTTTAAATTATTTATGATTATCGTCTTCAATTGCTTTATCAATCAAATCACTTAATTCACGCGCTTTCACAATTGTATCGTCATAATAAAAACGTAACTCAGGGACTTTACGAAGTGTTAAAGATTTTCCTAATGCACGACGAAGAAAACCTGATGCTTTAGACAAAACTTCAATAATGACATCAACAGTATAATTAGAATCTAATGAGGAAATATAAACTTTGGCTATTGATAAATCTTTAGAAACAACCACATCCTGAACGGTAACAAAATTGATTCGCGGATCTTTAATTTCATTTTGAATTAACACCGCAATTTCTCTTTGAAGTTGTTGCGACAAACGATGTGTACGTGCAAATTCTTTTGGCATTGTTATTTATCAAAAATTAAAGTGTTCGAGCAACTTCAGTTCGTTCAAATACTTCAATTTGATCGCCTGTTTTAACATCATTGTAATTTTTAACACCGATACCACATTCAGTTCCTTGTTTCACCTCATTTACATCATCTTTAAAACGACGTAAGGATTCCAGCTCACCTTCGTAGATCACAACATTGTCGCGTAATACACGTATAGGACTACTGCGTTTCACTGCACCGTCAATAACCATACAACCTGCAACAGCACCAATTTTTGGCGCTTTAAATACATCACGTACTTCAGCTAAACCAATAATTTCTTCCCGAATTTCAGGGGATAATAATCCCCCCATAGCGGCTTTAACATCATCAATCAAATCATAAATAACACTGTAATAACGTAATTCAACGCCTTCTTCATCAATAACCCGTTTTGCTTTTGCATCAGCACGAACATTAAAACCAACCATAATAGCACTTGATGCCATCGCTAAATTTGCATCAGATTCGGTTAAACCACCAACACCACTAGCAACAATATTCACTTTTACCTCAGAAGTAGATAATTTCGTCAATGAATCACAAATTGCTTCAGTTGAACCATTAACATCTGATTTAAGAACAACATTAAGTGTCTCAAGACTACCTTCTTCCATCTTTGAAAACATATTTTCTAATTTAGCAGCTTGTTGACGTGCTAATTTTAAATCACGTTTCTTACTTTGTCGTAAACTGGTAATTTCACGCGCTTTACGTTCATTAGGCACAACAAGTGTTTCATCACCGGCACTAGGAACACCAGATAAACCAAGAACCTCTACAGGAATTGAAGGCTCTGCGGATTCTACGGATTTACCCTGATCATTAATCATTGCTCGGATACGACCAAACTCCAGACCGGCAATTAATATATCCCCAATATTTAAACTACCTTGCTGTACTAAAACTGTTGCAACAGGGCCGCGTCCTTTATCTAATCGTGATTCAATGATAACACCTCGTGCGTTACCTGTAGATTCTGCTTTTAATTCCATCACTTCTGATTGTAATAAAATTGAATCAAGCAAACTATCAACACCTTCACCGGTTTTTGCTGATACATGAACAAATGGAGTGTCACCCCCCCAGTCCTCAGGAATCACATCTTCAACTCCAAGTTCATTTTTAACACGATCTGGATCTGCTTCTGGTTTATCAATCTTATTAACTGCGATTATTAATGGTACATTTGCTGCTTTAGCATGTTGCACAGCCTCTTTTGTTTGAGGCATTACACCATCATCAGCTGCAACAACTAAAACAACAATATCCGTTGCATCGGCACCACGTGCTCGCATTGCTGTAAATGCTTCATGTCCGGGTGTATCCAGAAACGTAATTTCACCCTTGTCAGTTGCGACATGATATGCACCAATATGTTGCGTTATACCACCTGCTTCGCCATCAGCAACTTTTGCTTTACGAATAAAATCAAGCAATGAAGTTTTACCATGATCTACATGCCCCATAATGGTAACTACGGGTGAGCGAGGAACAGATTCACCGGCCTCTTGATGTAGTTCACTAATCAATGCATCTTCAACTGCATCATCATTAACTAAATTAACTTGATGCCCCATTTCTTCAACAACAATAACGGCAGTTTCTTGATCTAATATTTGATTAATAGTAACCATACTACCTAGGCCCATAAGCACTTTAATGACTTCAGCTGCTTTTACAGACATTTTCTGAGCGAGATCACTGACTGTAATTGTTTCACCAAGGTTAACTTGATGCACAATAGGAGCCGTAGGTTTGGTAAATCCATGTTCATCTGAAGATATCGCTGTTACTTGTCGAGATTTGGATTTTTTCCGACGTTTCCCTGATTTATCAGCACTAACGTGTAATTCAGCCCGACCATAACGAGTATTATGATCACTCGCTTTGTCTTTTTTACTTTTTCGTTTTCGTGTGTCTGTAGTAGGTTCTTTTTTATCTGTAGTTGTTGCTGATTTTTCTTCTACAGGTTGTTTTGTAGCTTCTTCTGGTACAACTTTTTCTGCATCAGCTTTTTTTGTAAGCGCGTCTTGATGTTTTTGATCCAAATCATCTTGTTTTCGTTTCTTTTCAGCGGCACGTTCATCGGCTATCTTCTGAATTTCTTGTTGCTCTTGCTCTTTAGCTGCATCTAGCGCTTCACGTTTTGCACGTTGTTCTTCAATTTTTGCAGTTTCATCGTCGATAATAACTTTACGTTTTACATAGGTTCGTTTTTTACGAACTTCTACAGCCACAGATTTACTCTTACCATGAGAACCCGATAATTTTAATACACTGGTAGATTTACGACGAAGTGTAATTTTATTTGAATCACCAGCATCATTATTATCTGAAGAAGACGATTCTTTGGTAGATTTTTTTACCACAGGATGTTTAGAGCGTAAAAAATCCAATAAAGATGATTTATCTTTATCACTGATAGTTGCATCAGCATCACCAAGGTCTACGCCGGCTTCTTTTAATTGAACAAGTAATCGTTCTACATCTGTGCCAACTACATCAGCAAATTGTCTAACTGTAACATCTGCCATTTATTTATATTCTCCAAACCTACGCATTATTTAAAATAATTATTATTTGTAATTCAATTACAAACTTAGTTTATAAATTTAACTTTAACTCGACTCTTCAGCAAACCAGGGTTCACGTGCAGTCATAATTAATTTTGCAGCCATTTCTGAATCAAGATCAGTAATTTCCAACAACTCATCAACTGATTGCTCAGCCAGGTCTTCCATTGATATAACACCTTTACTTGCAAGTTTATATGCCAGCTTTTCATCTATACCAGCCATCGCTAATAGATCTGCTGCTGGCTCAGTTCCGGTTTTTTCTTCTTCAGAAGCAATGGCCCGGGTTAGTAATACATCTTTTGCTCGACCACGTAATTCTTCAATCATGTTTTCATCAAATTCTTCAATTTCTATCATTTCTGAAATAGGGACATAAGCGACTTCTTCAATACTGGTAAATCCTTCTTGTACCAATATTACCGCTACTTCCTCATCAACATCTAATGCATCCATAAAGATTTTTTGGCTCACATCTGATTCCGCTTCTTGTTTATCATCGGCATCAGATTCACTCATAACATTTAATGACCAACCGGTTAATTCGCTAGCCAATTTTACATTTTGACCACCACGCCCTATGGCTTGTGATAGCTGATCTTCAGCAACAGCAATATTCATTGCATTTTTATCTTCATCAACAACAATTGAAGTCGCTTCTGCTGGCGACATTGCATTGATAACAAATTGAGCATGATTTTCATCCCATAATACGATATCAATTCGTTCACCAGCCAATTCATTTGATACAGCTTGTACTCGTGAACCACGCATTCCTACGCAGGCACCAACGGGGTCAATTCTTTCTTCAGCAGTACGAACTGCAATTTTGGCACGACTTCCAGGATCTCGAGCAGCACCCATGATATCGATGATACCTTCACCAATTTCAGGTACTTCAATTTTAAATAATTCAATTAAAAAATTTGGATCTGTTCGACTCACAAATAATTGAGGTCCACGTGTTTCAGAGTGCACATCTTTTAAATAACCACGTAAGCGATCGCCAGTACGAATTGACTCTCGCGGAATCACATCTTCACGAGCTATCATAGCCTCGGCATTGTTACCTAGATCCATGTAAATATTTCCACGTTCAACACGCTTCACAACACCCATCACCAGCTCACCAATCCGTTCCTGATAAGTTTCTACAACTTTAACCCGTTCTGCTTCTCTAACTTTCTGAACAATCACTTGTTTAGCTGTTTGTGCGGCTATTCGACCAAATCCCACAGACTCGATTTCGTCCTCAGTAAATTCCCCTATAACTATTTCCGGTTCGTCAATTTGAGCTGCGCTAATTGTAATTTGTTGATCAAGATGTTCCATCTCATCGTCAGCAACAACTTCCCAACGTCTAAATGTTTCATATGAACCTGTATCGCGATCAATATTAACACGGACAAGAACATCGTTGCGGTATCGCTTTTTTGTTGCGGTTGCTAAAGCAATCTCAATAGCTTCAAATATAATACCTTTATCAACACTTTTTTCATTTGAAACAGCATCTACAACGAGTAATATCTCTTTGTTTATATCTTCCTGTTTGCGAACAATTGGTTTTTTCTTTCTTGCGGCCATTACATTATCACTCTAAAGTAAGTCAAATTATCATTGACATTAATTTAATTAAACTCTATTTTCTTATCAATCTGGAATTAAATTTGCTTTATCAACTTCATCTAATTCAAAGCTAATTTCACTTTTAATATCTTCACAAAAGATAAAAATTCGCTGCCCATCAATATGGGTAATTTCACCTTTAAATTTTTTTTGTGTTCCAACTACTTCTCGTAATTTTATTTTAATATTAAAACCAATAAATTGTTCGTAATGCTTCAACTTAAAAAGTGGTCGATCTATTCCAGGTGAAGATACTTCAAGGGTATAATTACCTTTTAATGAATCTTCAACATCTAAAATACCACTAACCTGATGACTAACACTGCTGCAATTATCAACATTAATTCCATCTGGACCATCAATAAATAAGCGTAAAATTGAATGTTTTCCTTGTGGATGATATTCAATACCTATCAATTCTAATCCAAGCGATTCAACAGCGGGTTCCAGCAACTCAACTAACCCAACAGGTACATGCACTCTTATAAACCCCATTAATATCACGTTCGTACAATTCTGTATAAGCCAGAACGAAAAAATGAGCCACTGGCCCACTCTGAAACAACTAAAAATAATCAGATGATTATATCACTTTAGATTATATTTAGCCAAATTATTGTTAGTAAATTCTACCTGATATTTACTAATTAAAAACTCGTTATCCGCTATACAGAAAATTAACTAATTTAGACTACGAAAGTTAAAATTACTTAAAATTTTTTTCTCTAATCTTTTGAATTTAAAGAAATATTTATTATTAATTATTGATTGGTAGCGGGGGCCAGATTTGAACTGACGACCTTCGGGTTATGAGCCCGACGAGCTACCAGGCTGCTCCACCCCGCATCAAGAGCGCGCATTCTACGCTATACAAGACTACATTGACAAGGTAATTAGCCAAAATTATCTAGTTAATATTGATGGTATGCATTACACAGAGACAGAAATTTAAGTTTATGTTTAACTTGGAAATAGAGTAAGATGACGCAGCATTATAATATGGCATTACGCTCACATAGATCAAAATGCAATATACCTTTTAAAAAATCTGCATATTGCAACGTATTAATGAATACAAAGACTTATTATACAGGTAACATATTGTTTTATATGAAATAATATGTTTGGTATAATTATTGCTACATAATATTTTTAAGAGTTACTTTTTAATAAAATTTCGAAGGAGTTGTAAATATGAACCAAACACGTCGAAGCTTTCTGCGCGTAGGAATGGCTGCAGGTACAGTTGCAATTGCAGCTGGAGCTGGTTTATTAACACCAGGTAGTGTGCTGGCTGCATGGCCAAAATCTGCTTTTAAAGAGAAAAAAATCGATAAAGCCATAAATATCCTGACTGGCAGCTCAAGCCCGGCTGATAGTGCAAAAATCAAGGTTGAAGCACCTGATATTGCTGAAAATGGTGCTGTTGTATCCGTTACTGTTGAATCAACATTAAGTGATATTGAAACAATCTCTGTATTTGTCCCTGCTAATAATACACCACTGAACGCAAGCTATGTTTTATCAAAACAGTCCGATGGCGTTATTACAGGACGTATTAAAATGGCAAAAACATCAGATGTAGTAGCTGTCGTGAAAGCTGGTGGTAAATTATACACAGCTAAAAAGTCAGTTAAGGTTACACTGGGCGGTTGTGGCGGTTAGATACCACACATTTAAGAATTTGCACACATTTAAGAATTGATTGAGGGAAGTCTAATGGCTAAAAAGAAAATGAAAATTCGTAGTTGGATGGATGGAGACAAAGCTAAAGTTAAAGCAATTGTTTTTCACCCTATGGAAACAGGATTACGAAAAGATAAAACATCGGGGAAAATTATCCCGGGTAATTACATTACTGAGGTTAATTGTTTGCACAACGACAACAATGTCCTAACCTGCTTCTGGGGACCGGGTGTGTCTAAAAACCCATTCCTGGCATTTAGCTTTAAAGGAGCAAAATCAGGAGATTCACTAAAAATCTCCTGGGTTGATAACAATGGTAATAAAGGAGCAGGAGAAAGCAAAATTAAATAAGCTTGCCTGAAATTTTATCTATAAAAAAGGCATGAATACATGCCTTTTTTTATGCCTGCCTAATTATAAAAAACAGTCGAAAAAAAACGGGTGTTAAAACACCCGTTTTATTAAGCTTATTCTAAAAAAGACTTAAGGTTTTACGTATAAATAACCTTTTTGTTGTAAATGTGCTACTTGTGCTACACCAGAAGGAATGATTTCTGCGTTTTCATTGATTTTATTTTTATCAATTTTTTTACCACGAATAGTATTTGCACAAATTTGAAATTTCACACCACGATTTGCTAAAGTAGCAATTGTGTCACTGAAATTATAAACTTTGCCAGATTTAGGATTTTTCTTACCCATCGCACCATCAACTAAAGCGAAAGCACCTGAACTATGAGTAACAACAATAATTTCTACATTTTTATCGCCTAAAGCATTCAAGTGATTTTTTACGTTACGTAATGCCCCTGTTGCAGTATGGATATTGTTAACATGGTAAACAACTTTTTGTTTGTCGTAACCATTTTTTGCAGTTCCTGCATTAACAGTTGTAATCCCTAATGCCAACATAGCTGTAGCAGCAATTAATACGACCTTTTTAAATAACTTCATTTTTTCTCCTCACTGATATAAACCAGATTTTATAATAATAATAGTAATACTTGCATCTTATAGAGCAAATATCGTTCCATAGACCTCCATGAAATGTTAATAAGTTTTTTTCCTTTAAAACTCATATAGTTACATCAAACTTAATTGTCAAATGCTCCTAATCTTTTTAAAATGATGCAAGTCATTCAATGCAGATTGCACACTTTTAGTACTATGAGACTGCAATTTACACCATTTCCTCATCATATTTACGTAATTTACGCCACAAGGTAGTTTTATCAATACCAAGAATCTTTGCAGCTCTATTCTTTTTGCCTTTTAAACAACGTAAAACATGATTAATATATTCTTCTTCCAGATCAATTAATGAAACGAAATTTTGTTCTGAAAAGTTAAATGCCTGATTTTGTTTTTGTGCAGTATCCAGATCTGCAATCCCCCACTTTAATATAGGTGAGTCTGCTAATATAACACATCGTTCAATCGTATTTCTTAACTCTCTAATATTACCAGGCCAATTTGCTTTGCAAATATTTTCTAACGAAACAGAATCAAAGCCTTGTATATTCCTCGAATAACGTACTGCAAATTCTTGCTCGGTACTCTCAACTAATGCAGGTATATCGTCACGACGTTCAGCTAACGATGGTACTTTTATAGAGACAACATTAAGTCGATGATAAAAATCGTGACGAATTTCACCTGCTTCCACCATTTTATCTAAATTACGATTGCTCGCTGCAATTACTCTAATATCAACTTTTTTAGATAAGGTAGAACCAACTTTAGTCACCTCCTGGCTGTCAATCGCCCGCATTAATTTTACTTGCATACTGTCCGAAATATTGCATATTTCATCTAAAAAAAGAGTTCCACCATCAGCTTGTTCTAGTAGTCCTATTTTACGTTGGGTAGCACCGGTAAATGCACCTTTTTCATGACCAAACAATTCACTCTCTAATAATGTTTCACTAAGTGCACCACAATCAATTGCGACAAATGATTGTTCTTTTCGAGGACTATAATCATGTAGTGCTCTAGCTACAAGCTCTTTACCTGTACCTGACTCACCAACAATGATAACACAGCAATTTACTTCAGCAACTTTTTCGATAGTGTTAAACAGTGATTTCATCACAGGTGTATCACCAATCATACCATAGCGATTTCTTTTTTGCCGTATGCGTTTTTTTAATAATTTATTCTCAGTAGTTAATTTTACAGACTTTAAAATTCTTTCAACCATTAATCGTAATTCTTCGAATTCAAATGGCTTTTTAATAAAATCTGTAGCACCTCGTTTCATTGCTTCTACAGCATTTTCAACAGAAGAATAACCGGTCATTACTAAAACTGGTATCTCGCTATCTATTGCTCTTAATTCACTTAAGAGTTCAAATCCATTCATGCCTGGCATTCTTAAATCAGTAATTACTATATCCACACTCTCCGTAGAAAAAGCTTTTAAGCATTCATTTGCTTCCTGATAGACGGAACAATCATAACTGGTATTTTCACAATTTCGCTGCATCACACTACCCGTAACGGTATCATCATCAACAAACATAACACGTATTTTATCTGACATTAGAAACTCCAATCAAATCTCTCTGTTCCTGCTCGCCAAACGAATTATTTGACGGTTGTTCAGAATCAGGATTAATTTTATGCTTTGGCAGTACAATGCTGACTTCAATACCTTGATCATCGTTATTATTAATTCGAATTATGCCACCATGATGTTTAATTATTCCATAACTAACTGACAAACCAAGGCCGGTACCTTCACCTTCATTTTTAGTTGTAAAAAACGGATCAAATACTTGAGATAAATTAGTTTTTTTAATACCAACTCCATTATCAATTATTAATATTTTAATATAATTTTGCTCCGATTTTGCGACAATAGTAATAACCATGTTGTCTAATGATGCTTGAATTGCATTAAGTAAAACGTTAACTAAAACCTGTTGAAGTAAATTTGCATCCCCATCCATTTCTAAATCTGATTCAATATCTAATTTTAATTGAATATCTTTTTCATTAATACGATGACGTATTAGTTGAATAGTTTCATTTAGTAATTTACTCATATTAAATAAACAATATTCAGGTTTATTTTCACGCGCAAAATTTAGTATACCCTGAACGATTCGAGCACAACGATTTCCTTCCTGCATTAATAATTTCAAATCTTTTTGAGCTTGTATCTCTTTACTATCAAGTGACTGCTCAATTAAAGATGCGAGTGACATAATATTCATTAAAGGATTATTTATTTCATGGCCTATCCCTGCTGCAAGTTGTCCAACAGATGCCAGACGTTCAGATTGTCTTGCTATATGCTCGGCTTTTGCTTTTTCTTCTTGAGCACGCTCTAAACTAGCGATTAAATAATTAAATGCACGTCCGGCAATACCTATTTCATCGGTACTTTTACCTTTATATTCCACTGTTCGATCACCATCAGCATATTTTGTGATAATATCTGCAAGCATATGTACCGGCATTGTCAATTTAACAACTGCCCAAATCGATATCACAAGACTAATCAACAGCACTGAAATTAATAATACCCAGATATAATTGCGCATTTTATTAACCGGCGCCAAAATAATGTCTGTATTTACTTCAATGGCCAACATCCATTTAATTTTATTATTAGACACAAATGGAATCAAATTGCGAAAAAATATTAATTTATTTTTATCCAGCGTTAGAGTACCTCTTTCCGATGATGTTATTTTTTGCCACTGTGATGCAGATAATCTTGATGTTATTTTATGATCAAATTCAGTTTGATTTGAAAAACGGAAATCTCGATTTTTATGAAATAAATAAATACCATTACGCGTTGAATCAATTTCATTAAGTTCAACCATATAGGTATTACCGGGATAACCACCCATCGCGGCCTCAATTGTTTTATCAAAGCGTGTTCCCCACATATTGACAACCAGCATTCCATCGAGTTGATCAATCTCATCTTTAATTAATACAGAATAACGTAACATAGCTGGACAAAAATCTGCATCCGGTGTTACTTGTCCTAGTTCAAAATCAGATACCGATACTGAATTCTTAGATTGTAAAGCTCGCTTAAAAAATCGCTTATTGGATTGATCGGCAACAAATAATCGTTTATTTTTAGCATCTTCACGTTTGGGGTCAATTAATTTACCCTCTTTCACTTTAACTAGAGTCTTACCATCGGGCGCAATAAAACGTAATGCTTGAATACTAGGTAGAGCATGCTGATAGTTTAAAAAGAAACTCTCTAATTCTTCAGCATTTCGTTGATATGCTTTGTCATCATTACTACTTGCACTAGATGCAAAAGTCCGTAATGCAGGTACACGCGATAGTCCTTTGGCAATCGATTTTTGAGTATTTAACAAAGATGACAATTCAGTGGACATTTTGTCAAGTGCAGTATGAACTTCAGCATCTGTACGTGCTGTGAGCTCTTTTTCTATTGCAGTCGATACCCCAAACAATAAAACCAATAAAGGTAGAGTTGTAACAAGAATAAGTACTAAAAAGAATTTGGTTTTTAATCGCATAGTGCATTTTGCTAAAAAGTTTGCATCATGCAATTATTATTAGCCATAAAAAACAATTAGGCAAGATAAATCGAAGAAAATCTATTTTTGTATATTCGAATATTCTAATAAAATAAATTTATTATTGCATTTTGAAAACTTTTTAATGATGTTATGTGTGTGATTAAATAGATGATATTGATTAAACCGGTCTGAAATTATTAAATATTGCCACTCTATATTAGTAGTTTCTAATTTAATAATTCGTATGAAAAGTTAAAAAATTTTAGATTTTATTATTTAGAGTACATTCTATAGTTACGATATTTAAACGTTAAATGCACTAAGACAAATCACCAGTAACGTTGTTGGATAAATACCGAGCGCAAGAACAGCCAAGGCATTTGAACTTAATAATAAACGCACATCGGTGCTTGAAATAATTTTGTCGGTGGATTCTGCTTTATCAAAATACATTATTTTAATAATTCGTATGTAATAATATGCACCGATTACTGAAAATAGTACTGCAACAACCGCTAACCAGATTAAATCAACAGAAACTATTTCTTTAAGAACAAACCATTTACCCCAAAAACCTAAAAACGGTGGTACGCCAGCCATTGAAAACATGAAAACCAACATTACGAATGCAAACCAGGGACTACGTTCGTTCAAACCTTTTAAGTCGTCCAGCTTATCTGCTTCAAATCCAGCTCGAGACATGAATAAAATCATACCAAAGCCACCTAAACTCATTACGACATAGACAATGGTATAAAACATCGATGCAGCATAACCTTGCTGTGTTCCACTAATCACACCCAATAATAAGAAACCTACATGTGATATTGTAGAATAAGCTAACATGCGTTTTAAATTGACTTGAGCTATCGCAACAATATTACCAACTGCCATCGACAATATGGCCAGAATAATCAGGATATCCTGCCATTGGGAATGTAATGGCCCAAGCGTATCCACCAACAATCGAATCAGCATTGCAAAAGCTGCAAGTTTGGGAGCAGTACCGATAAAAATTGTTACTGCAGTTGGAGCACCATCATAAACATCCGGTACCCACATATGAAATGGAACAGCACCAAGCTTAAACGCAACACCAACAATCAAAAATACAATAGTAAATGCGACAATTAATTTATTATCTGTTTGAGATAAACTATTATTAATTTCAGCTAAATCCAGACTACCAGTTATTCCATACAGAAGTGACATGCCGTACAACAGCATGCCGGATGCTATCGCACCTAAAATAAAATATTTCATTGCAGCTTCAGTAGCAACACTGGAATCACGATGTAATGCAACCATGGCATACAGACTAAGCGACATTAACTCTAAACCAAGATAAATAGTCAGCAAATTATGGGCAGAAATCAAAATCATCATGCCCAATACAGAAAATAAAGCTAATACAAAAAATTCACCTTTAAAAATATCTCGTTCACGTAAATATTCTTTTGAATATAAAAAAACTGCAAATGTACAAATAAAAACAACTATTTTTAATATGTCGCTCATCTGGTCATGAACGATAGTATTATTAAATGCATATACTGCTTGAGTTGTCGGCAAAAGAAATATGATTATACCAGCAACAACCAATGTGAACTGAGACAACATATAAGTAATGCCACGATTTTCCTGTGATACATATAAATCCACTACCATAATGATACAAGCCATTGAAAGAATAAAAATTTCTGGCAGTATTTGTAATAAATCAAGTGTCTCAAATGAATATGTCATTTTATAATTTTACTTTATAATTTAGATTGCGTTACTTGTAGTAATAAATGGTTCACTGATGCATCCATCACTTCAAGTAATGG
Organism: Thiohalomonadales bacterium; assembly: GCA_048060815.1. Taxonomy (GTDB): domain Bacteria; phylum Pseudomonadota; class Gammaproteobacteria; order UBA6429; family Thiohalophilaceae; genus CAYQUC01. The sequence continues at coordinate 17,741 of JBGMQW010000042.1, forward strand.
TGCTGGATATAAGCCGAACCATAAAACCATTATGGCTAACAGGCTTAAAAATAAAAATTCACGTTTATTGATATCTTTCATCTTGGCTACATTTTCATTAGCAACTTCACCAAAAACTACACGTTTAATCATCCACAGCGTGTAAGCTGCGCCAATAATCAATGTCAGGGCAGCCGTAAAAGCAAACCAGAAATTAGCTTTAAAAGAAGCCATTATTACCATAAACTCGCCCACAAATCCTGAAGTGCCCGGTAAACCTGCATTTGCCATCGCAAAAAATACCATAAAAGCAGCGAATGTAGGCATAGTGTTAACCGTACCGCCATAATCACTAATTAACCTGCTGTGCATTCGGTCATACATAACTCCAACACAAAGGAACATTGCGGCAGAAATAAAACCGTGCGAAATCATTTGCACAACTGCACCAGAGATACCTAATGCTGCACCGGATAACAAATCTTTATTTTGCATCGCTGCATTGGTATCGGATATTTGAAATACAATAAAAAATCCCAGGATCACAAATCCCATATGCGAGATTGATGAATAAGCAATTAGCTTTTTCATGTCTTTTTGTACAAGTGCAACAAATCCAATATAGACAATTGAAATCAAGGCCAACGTTATCATTAACCAGTCCAGTTCAAGACTTGCATCTGGTGTTATTGGTAACGAGAAACGTAAAAAACCATATGCACCAAGTTTTAACATGATAGCTGCCAGTATTACTGAGCCGCCTGTTGGTGCTTCCACGTGTGCATCAGGTAACCAGGTATGCACTGGCCACATGGGTACCTTCACTGCGAAAGCTAACAAGAATGCCAAAAAGATATATATTTGGGCTTCTAAATCCAGTTTTACATTATGGAATGCTTCGATTGAAAAAGATCCTGCTTTAGAATATAAATATAAAAAAGCCACCAATAGTAATACTGAACCAATGAATGTATATAAAAAGAACTTGATTGTTGCATATACTCTTCGCTCGCCACCCCAAACACCGATAACGATAAACATCGGAATCAACATTGCTTCCCAGAAAACATAAAATAGTGCTGCATCCATTGCTGCAAAAACACCAATCATTAAACCTTCCATGATCAGAAATGCAGCCATGTATTGTGCAACTCTTTTCTTAATAACTTCCCAACCAGCAATAACGACAATAACAGTACTAAAACTTGTTAATATAATTAACGGCATTGCAAAACCATCAATTCCAACAGTATAGTTAATATTAAAGACCGGAATCCATGCTATGGTTTCTACAAACTGCATAGTTGCTACAGCAGAATTAAAGTCTGTATATAAAGGAATGGATAATACAAATGTAATTATTGAAATACATAATGCCAGGACACGAGCTTCTCCCGCATTTTTATCACTGCCAGTTGCGAGCACGAACAAACCGCCCAATATGGGTAGCCAAATCACGATACTTAATAAAGGCCAATCGGCAAACATAATTATTACAACCTTATAATTTTAATTTCTAATTATTTATTATTATAAATAACAAAATAACCAACCATGGCAATTAAACCAAAAATCATTACAAATGCATAATGATATAAATAACCTGTTTGAATGCGACGAACAATTAAGGAAATAACTCCTATTGTTTTAGCCGAACCATTAACAAAAATGCCATCAATGATTTTCACATCGCCTATATTCCAGAAAACTTTTCCGATAACGCGACATCCACGAGCAATAAAAGTTTCATTAAACCAGTCGAAGAAATACTTATTCACCAGCACATTATGAACAAGTGAAAATTTATCCTGAAGTATTGCAGGAATATCAGGGCGTTTCATATATAAGAAATATGCAGTTGCTACACCTGCTATTGCAAAATATACCGGTAAGCCGGTAAAAGCATGCAATACCATCGTAACAGGATCATGATAATCTTTAGCCAACTCACCTAAAACATCGTGCTCAGGTAAAACAAATATTGCATTGCCAAAAAAATCACCAAATGCCATGTCACCAACAAACACCATGCCGATCATAAATGACGGAATCGCTAATAATATTAATGGCAGAGTAACAACCCACGGTGTTTCGTGTAGATGTGATCGAGTATGTTCATCCATGCGTTCCTTACCATGGAATACCATAAAGTACATGCGAAAAGTATATAACGCAGTTACAAAGACACCGATTAAAACACTATAATAAGCAAAATTTGATCCTGCTAATTCTGAATGCTGCACAGCTTCAATAATCGAATCTTTTGAATAGAAGCCCGCAAAAAATGGCGTTCCAATCAAAGCCAGAGAACCAATTAAAAAAGTAATCCAGGTGATAGGCAAATATTTACGCAGGCCACCCATTTTACGCATATCCTGCTCATGGTGCATTGCAATGATAACTGAACCTGCACCCAGGAATAATAATGCTTTAAAAAATGCGTGGGTCATTAAATGAAAGATACCTGCTGCATAAGCAGATGCACCTAAAGCAACTGTCATATAACCAAGCTGTGATAACGTTGAGTATGCAACAACACGTTTAATATCGTTTTGAACCAATCCCAGGAAGCCCATAAATAATGCTGTAATCGCACCAATGACCATAACCACTGTAAGTGCAGTTTCTGATAATTCAAACAATGGTGACATTCTTGCGACCATAAAAATACCAGCGGTTACCATGGTTGCAGCATGAA
>JBGMQW010000043.1:0-14891 GCA_048060815.1 Thiohalomonadales bacterium
TGTCTCCTGATTTTGCAGCTGCGAATTACACAATTACTGAAGACGACGGACGCGATGATGAAATTGCAATAACTCGATTACCTTTTAACATTGATCTGATGCAGAACAAAAACTCTCAGTTACAATTGGAAGTTGCGCTTGCTTATCAAAAAACGAAAACAATTTTTACATTCGCTGGTGGAAATATTGATTCCAAATGGACTACTTATGGAGCAGGTTTAGGATTATTGTATAACCAGAATATAACTAATCATTTAGAATTTACGCCCAGTTTTCGATTTGGGTTAGCCAAAATGGAACAGCATTTAACTTATAAAAATACATTAGTTGATAATTCGAAGACTAATGCCAGTGTGTTCAATTTTGGTGTTGGGTTGAAATACAATTGGAAAATTCGAGACCGGGCTAGCAACATAAGAGCAGATGTTTATCATGTTATCGTCGATTCATTTGATGAAAGTAATTTGATTACAAAATTTAAAGAAACGAGCAATATGATAGCGTTACAATCCGATATTATATTTCCCTCAAATATTACGATATATCAAAAACGTCTGGATTTTCTTTTACTACTCGGAGCCAATAATTTCTTTGGTGAAAACAGAAATACGCTAGGATATACCACATCGTATCAAGTTGGTACTGGAGTTGAGTTTCCTTTAAGTTGGGAGAGTAAAAAGTATGGCTATCTTCGCTTTAGTGGTCAGATTTTACGGGCTAAAAATATGAAAGGATGGATATTGTCTATAGGTTATAATCAGGCGGTAAAGATCTCGTACTGATAAATTTAATTTAAGCATTGGGGTATGCACTAATAAGACCTCGTATTTGTCAGTTCACTTTTGATTTTAGAATCGAATTCTTCTCTGACGTTTTATTTTTTACTTCTATCCGCCTTAAAACCTGGGGCTAACAGTGAGATAAAATGTGTTTTGACCAAGAGTATTTTGACCATAGCTTATTAATAGTTTACCTACTATGGTGTCAGCCCCCCAGAAAATGCTCCCTGCCTGTACGGTTTCCCAGGGTTTTTCCAGAAATGGATCGTCTATTCTGCCCGCTTCAAGTGTTAAACCAACATAGATTCCTCGACCAATTTGGGATGGTAAACCGCTAATTTTACGATAATAACTTAAGGTGGCAAGCTGGTATCTTGTACCGGTGAGTTGATCCAGAAATAATCCTGATAATTTACCGGGTCCTCCCAGCTTAAAGGTATCGTATTGGGGCACATCATTAACTCCGCTTATTTCTTCGCCCCATTCCAGGTGAACATTAAAGGTATTTTTAGAAAAGCTTTTGACAGCGGTTAAGATTATTTGCGCTCTAGTATATTCATCATCAGCCCCCCATTGGTGTTTTGCGGAAATGATATTTAAAGCAGTCAGTAATCCAGAGTTGGGGAAGTTATAGCTATCAAGTTGGTCATAAGCGCCATTGAGTTTTAAACCTGTTTGGTTAACATCTTTTACTTCAACCAAAGCGGTGACTAAGCCGAAATCCGGGTCCCCTTTTGTATTGTTATAATAGGGACCTATGCTGATAATGCCAAAGTTACCGGTAATGCCAAATTCGAAACCAGCTTCTAATCGATTAATTTTATATTCACCTATTCGTAAATCTTTCTCATAGAATGGAACATAACTCTGTTCACCTTCTAAGTAGGGAGCGATAAATACACCATCACTAAATTGTAGTGGTTGTATAAATGATGTATTAATAAAGGAGTTTGAACCGAACTGAAAATCGGCACGCCATTCGGCGCCGAGATCATTTAGTAATGTTTTACGGTAACTTGCTGCGAAATTAAGTTGTGGCCGTGAAGAGAAATCGGTCGCAATGTCGAGGCCAAATTTTAAATAGCCAGGCCCCCAGGGTTTTGGTGTTGCATCAATAGTAATGTCAGCACCATCGCCGTTTGGGATAATAGCGTAATCAACATAAGAGTAATCACCTCGTCCATAAATATCGGTGATATCAATATTGAATTGTCGGACATCAAATTCCGTTCCAGTCTTTGTAGTGACATCTTGTAAAATAATTTCAGGCTTGATTTTATCGTTTGATTTTATGCTAATTGCGTTAATCGGCAAAGGGGCTCGTTTTTTGCGTTGTTTATCATCCTGCCATTTCTTAAATGCGCTATCGGACATTGCATATTTTAACAATTTATTCTTATTGGCAAGCACTGCCATCTCGCCTCTTTTTATTATTTCAAACTGATTAGAAAAGTCAGTTGTAGTAAACTCAGTAAGTTTAGGCGTTATTATTATGTCTTTTGAATTTAACTTTTTGAGTGAACGCCTTACATTTTGATCGATAAGAACATCAAATGAACGCAGTGCGACATCAATGGTTGTTTTAATTTCATTTTTATCGATAAGTTCTTTGGTTAATTTAACAGCTATAATAATATCGCCACAAAGTTTTCTACCAATTTCAATAGGAAAATTTTGAATCAGTGCCCCATCAACATACAGGTTGTTATTGATTTCTGTGGGTGCAACTATAATCGGTAGCGACATGCTGGCGCGCATAATCTTTGCGATATCACCGTTATCAAAAACTTCCATATTTCCAGTTTCTAAATTGGTCGCAATTGCCCTATAGGGTATCGGTAGTCTATCGAAGTTAAGGTTGCTTATGGCGTTACCCGTGCCAATAAGTTCTTTTAAAAACAGTTCAAACTTATAACCTGCAGAGGCTCCAGGTGGAATTTGTATTGCGCCATTGTTAAATCCAAATGTAAAATGAAATAATGGTCGATAATCATATTCTTTTGTAAAATAAGTAGTTTTAGTTCGGGGTGGGGCATCATCAAATAGATCTTCAATATTTTGCTCTATTAATGCTTTCTCCATTTGTTCCGGTTTTATTCCAGTCGCATATAAGCCACCGACAAGTGCTCCCATGCTCGTGCCAACAACACAATCTACAGGAATATGTAATTCCTCAAGTGCTTTAAGGACGCCAATGTGAGATAAACCGCGTGCCCCGCCACCTGATAAAACTAATCCAATTTTGGGTTTTGGCTTCAGTTTTTGTACATCAGTTTGAGCTGCGACTGATATTGGTATAAATAAGCAGATTAAAAAAAATATTTTTATTATAAAATGCATATACTTTTTACTGCTGTCCCGTTAACTTAAACAAAGTCATTATTCCCAAGTATTTTATAAATCCCATTATTCTTGAATGAATAATTTCAAACACAATATTGAAAACTGGAGGTCGAAATGACTCTAGCTAATATATTCTTCATCGGCCTAGAAGTCCATATAGTAGAGTATCGAAGTAGGCCCTTTTCTAACATGATCTAAATAACGAGGTACGTTAGACCGGTTGAAACACTAACAGGATAGGAACTCAGAACAGTTATGTTAATTGCAGAGATAGTACTGAAAAAATGTGGTAACACATTCGGAATTTTCATCAGTTATTTCCGTGTAGCCTGGATTCCGCTGAGTTTCGTCCAGGCTACCAGAAAATATTGGTTTTTGATTGGGCACTAGTGTTGTGCAATCCATTCTTAGTTTGTAAATTTAACTGCCAGAAATTCAAAAGATTCTTTATATCCGGGAAAGCGTGCAACGCCCTCATCAACAAATTGTTTTTGTGATTTTTTCTTATCCCATAATAAAAATGCTTGCGAATTAAACCACTCTTGGTCTTTTTTTGAATCTAATGGTATTTTTTTATAATCTGAATTTTTCTTGATTTCTTTGACAACAGTATTTAATTTCTTCTCATAAGCTTTAACAAGCTCAGGACTCGGATTCGTTGAGTCTGCTGCTATAGCACTTTTTATCACCATGTTTGTACTGACGAAACCAGCCATTGTTATTGTGGTATACAGCATGGCAGCAGCAAAACTGATCGAACATATTTTTGTAAAATACTTCATATTTTTCTCCCTAAATGATTAATTAATGTGAAATCCTTGTTCCGAGATTCATCATGAGCTTTTTGAACTTACATTGCAAGCTTGAGTCTCCCGGTAACACAAATCGTTAGCATAAGGAGAAAATAGGAATATTGTAGGTGTGGATGAGGATAAAATTTATGGTCTGTTCGAATAACTGGGTACTAAACTAATCCTTATCTTTTTTAGTATAGCCAGGCGGACACTGTGTTTTGAATCAACCAGGAACTTTTTGTTATGCGAATTTATCGCAACTCAAGTAGTTCGATAGGTAAATTTTTCTTGTAATATAAAAAATCTTTATCAGTTGTGAATATTACTGAGCCTAATCTAGATGCCACTGAACATATCAAAAAATCAATGTGAGAACCCTGAATACCTTTGCATCTACATTTATTTGAGAACTTAGCAGCTGTTACATAGTCTTCATCTATTATCGGTGTATTCTCAAAATATTTAAGCTTTTCTTCTAACGTTCCAAATTTCTTCTTGACACTGTAACCCGATAAAACTTCTTGTGTTATCGGGCCAAGTATTAATACTCTTTGATCTGAAATTAAATTTACAAATTCTTCTATATGGTTTTCATACCCTTTATGTTTTGACCTCAATGCATATGACCAAATAGGAGTATCCACAATAACTTTCAACGTTTCCTGGCCTTTTTGTAGTCATAGTCTGAATCTGGTTCATATTCTCCAAAAAAATCAATTAGTTCCATTTGCTTTCTTCTACTGACAAATTCTTTAAGAGCGCTATTAACAGTCTCTTTTTTTGTCTTAAGACCACTAATTAACTGAGCCTCTTCCAATAATTTTATATCTATCGCTAAATTAGTTGCCATAACAACACCTCATTTCTACACGTTATATTACACATTCTAATGTGTGTCAATGTGGGTTAGGCGTGCTTTGTTGAGGGAGAATTCCTAACGTCGCAATTAACAGGTTCATTTTTCATTGGCCGTGTTTTTGACCGATGGAAAATGAACCCTGGTTGAATTTTTTGTTAGGTCAAAATACATTTTGATTTAATAAATTCTTCAGGTACATCAAAATTTTTCCGGCCAGCAATTGCGAAATAATAAAGCGGTTCACCTTCAATAGATAACCTATGTCGATATCGTTCAATATGATAGATATCAAGATATTCCGAAAAAATTAATTCTCGAATCATCTTGGAAAATCCTGAATCTTCGCTATTATCAAAAAATGATTCTTTAATATTAAATGCAACCCACCCTTCTGCATTAATGATATTAAATGCCTCTATAAATGCTTTGGCTGGAATATCACCGAAACCTAAAGCCGCGACTGTCACCATACAATCACATTGCCATGATGCAATGGTTTCTTTCTTTTCTTTACTTAAGTTGGTGAAATCCTCTATGTAATAAGCATCATACAAACCAGGCCTATCTCGGATGGTAGCATCGTATGCTTCTGGGATAATATCCACACCTATCAAGCGAGACACGCCATGTTTTTTTAACTCCTCACCCATCATGCCGTTACCTGCACCCAGATCTAACACCCGTAGTTCTGAGAAATTATCTCGAGATTGCTTTACGGCAGATTCAAGTATGGTTGCAACTTTGACAGGGGATGTACACTTTAAACGATCATAAAATATTTGTTCATACAGGCCTTGTACTTGGTATATTTCATCGTAGTCATGAAACCTGATTTTACGTTGTCCGCCAGATCCTTGAAGGTAGAAATAAACCTCGTCTTGATTAAGATTGGATGATTCGGGTTTTGGAAATTGTATTCTGTGTCTTTTTAGCATGGTACTCCTATTTTAGTTTGATGCAGTTGTTAGGGTAATTAAACTCATTTAGATCGGTATAATCTTCTTTATATTTCTCTTATATATTTATTAAAATGAAGTTAATAATATGATTAGTAAAGTGAATCGCAATATTACTAATTTTATAATTATAGTCAAAATCGTCATACTTTTCATTATATCAAATTTAGTATTAGACTTTGTTTCAGGGGTATCTGGAATCAGCGATGTTGTTGACCATACTCATTTATTAATTCGATTTCGGTTATAAAAAATTAACTGTCAGATCAAGTTTGAGCATTATACATGATCCTTTTTCTTTTAAAACCGTTTAAATTAATCTCGCTTTCGCTTGAAAATCCAAATAGTGCTATTAATGGAATGCAACCGCCACCCATTGTTTAATAACGAGTTCCATTTTTTATCATATTCAATTACACCATTCTCACCTATTTCGAAGCCCGAAGGATTGACCCCTTATTCTTTTTATTGTATGAATTCGAGATTTAAACCTCTATATTACGTTGTATTGATGTATACATTATTCTTCACTATACCAATTTTCAATTTTTAATTTTGGAACTCTTGAAAATTCTTTTATGTTGTTTGTAACTAATATCCCTTGGTGTTCAATTGTAGTACCTGCAATTAATACATCATACGGGTCAATCGGAGTGCCTTTTTTTTCTAATTTAGCTCGAATAGACGCAGAAGAAAATGCCTCTTTGTCTCCAAATGGTAGAATGTGTACCAAAGAACACATTTCTTTCAGCTGGGCCTGTCTCTTTTTAGGAAAGCTCGATTTAGCTATCCCGTATTCAAGTTCATAAATGACAATCGAAGGAATCGCAATCTCTTTAGGAGAAATAGATAAAAATTTATTGGGTACTTTGCCCATGCCCTTGAAGAAATAAATTAACGTGTTTGTATCAATAATATACATTAAAATTTCTCTCTGGCAGCATCTGTACCAAGACTTTTTCTAATCTCATCAATGGAAGGAAAATCTTCCCAACTGCCAGCAAAATCGACTACGGATTGTGGCCACTCATTAGCCACCTTTTCCAGGATAAGTTTAGCTATCCATTTACTTTTTGATAAATGGGCAGATTTTGCTGCTTTAATCATCCTGCTCTCGATCTCATCTTCAAGATAAATTGTAACTTGCCCCATACTCTCACCTCATAATTTCAGTATATGTTCAATTATATGTGCTTTACATAAATTATCAATATTAGTAAGTGGAATTAAGGTGCTAAATTGAGAATAATGCTTATTTTTGAGATTTTAGTGGTTGTGGAATTGATGAGGATACAATTAAGTTTTACTTATTTTATTAGTAACTTTTAGATCTTGGTACTCAAACAAACAACAAATAAAGTAGGTGTTAAAATAGTGATTTAAACTGCGTTAGCTTTTTATTTTATTGATAATTGACTGAGTTAGAGTATAGAATGCATGCTGCTCATCGGTTCCGTTATTATCATTATCCATTAAATAATAAAAAATATTTAACAATAATAATTCTTATGCGTTGCTCACATTAAAAATGCATCAGTTAAACAAGGAGTGTAACTCAAGTGGTAAGTTCAAATTTAAATAAATTGCTTTTTATTGTTCTATTGTCGTTTATGGCAACATCTGTATTTGCAGATAAAATGACCAAAAGTTTAGCGAATATGATCAAGCTGAAGAATTCAACTATTAATTATGTTGAACGCAATAGCCAGAATAAATTTTTGGCTAAATCATTTTACGGTGGTGATAAATTATTAGTTGACATCGGAACCAGTAATTTAACTGCGGAAGATCGAATACTTTTTGAATTACCAGGCGTCGAAATAAAAGCCTATTCAACTAAATATAATCGAATTTCACTTTCAGTGAGTGATGTTACGCAATTAGTGACTATTGAGGCCATCGATAAAGTTGCAATAATGAGCCTTAATTTTGGTTCAAGGACACATGCCGGTGCTGTAACCAGTCGTGCATTAGCAACAATGAGGCCACCAATACCCTTAACCGTCACGGGGAAAGGTCAAAAAATTGGTATTATTTCAAATAGCTTTGCCAGAACAAAAGAGGTAACGGGTAAACCGATCGACCTTCCGACAGGTAATACTAGCCCAATAGTGTTAACCGGTACATTAAACCAATTATCCGGTGACCTGCCTGACACAATTGATCTTCGAAATGACAATGCAGCTGGGGAACAGACAGATGAAGGTGCTGCCATGGCCGAACTCGCTTATGATATTGCACCAGATAGTGCCATTGCATTTTATGCAAGTGGCGATAGTGAAGCAGAATTTGCTGCTGCAATTAACGATTTATGTACCACTGCAAAGAGTACCGTTATTGTTGATGATATTAGCCAAGGGAGTGAACCGAATTATCAAACAGGTATCATTGCTCAAGCCGCGGCGGAATGCACTAAAAGAGGAATTCCGTATTTTTCTGCAGCGGGTAACGATGCAAATGTGGGGATACGAGAACAATTTAAAGATGTTTCAGTAATAAATGATACCGCCACACCACCGACTGGCGTTGACTTTCATGAGTGGAGCAATGGGACCCCCTATCTACGTGTTAATATTGCTGCAGGAGGGGAACTGCAAGTTGTCTTGCAATGGAATCAACCATTTCAAAATCTTAACGCAGCAAAAGGATCTGAAATAGACTTAAATTTATATGTTTATGGAACACCTGATTTATTAAATCCCATCCCTCAGGGTTCGGGTACAGATATACAAGCGATTAAAAATGGAGTTGCTGCGCCATTTGGAAATGCCATGGAAGGTATTATGTTAATCAACAACTCGGGTGCAGATAAAAGTTATTATTTTGCAATTGATAACTTACGAGGAAGTTTAACAAACATTCCGCAAGATGCTGGAACACCACTTGAATTTACGCTTGCATTTTCTGTTAGAAATACTCTTCTTTTTGTTGAAGGAATTGTTGATAAAACTTCACGCTATGGTGCTACGACAATCTACGGACATGCCGCTGCTGTTGGTGTTATTTCAGTTGCTGCCGTGCCCTGGTATGACAGCAATACACCGGGATACCAGGCCGAGAACACAAAAACTGCCATGATCGATCCTGAAGACACTACATCTCGTGGTGGTAATTTCACTGTTTTCTTTGATAGAAATGGTGATTTCAATCCGGTAACAAAATTTTTACCCGATATTGCAGCAGTTGATGGAAACAATACAACATTTTTTGGCTCTCTTATATCGGCAAAGGATCCAACACTTGGAGCTGTTCCGGGAGAACCTGATAATTTCCTGAATTTTTTTGGAACTTCAGCAGCTGCACCTAATGCAGCAGCAGTTACTGCATTGGCATTAGAAATAAATCCAGAATTATCACCTGAAGATATCGTGTCATATTTAAAATCAACTGCTCAGGATGTAACAGGTTATCGTGCTAGTGTGGGAGTTGATGATGTTACCGGTGCAGGTTTAATTGATATTCAAGCATTCTTGAGTAAAGTAAGCATCGAAAAAGATAAGAGCCACGATGATGATGAAGAAAAAAATTCATCTTCGAGTTCTAAGCACGAATGAGAGGGGGCAGATTAAATTGCTCAGTTTAGAGTTCAGATTGTTCAGAAAAATCGATTTATTGTGCCCAACGGGGAGCAGGAAGTAAAAATATTCCGCGTTGGATTGCGATGAAGTTATGTCAAAATTATTCAGGACAAAAATTGCTGGATATTGGAAATGCTTTTGGTGTTGGGAATTATTGCACTGTGTCACAAACAATTTGACCCCTTTCTACGAAAAAAGAGGATGTACTGTTTATGTAATATAAATCCAGGACACCCAATGCATCAGCTTCGTTTGACGCACTGGGTGTTACGAAATGTTATCCAACACACTCAATTTTAGGGCAAATAGCGCCACAAATTTATGTCGGACGAGCCAAATCCTTGATTCGACCCATCCACAATGTTGGTATTTCCCACCACAACAATTTTAGTCGTGTTTCCCTCTGTCTGTAACACTACGCCATGGGCACTTTCATTCGAAGAAACAGAGGTGTTGCCGATTACAATGCCAGTAGTACTGAAAGTAGTATCCAAACTGCCCGCATTAGTGTAACGCCAAAGAGTCATATCAGGGTTTCGTCCAGTAGAGTCACTATTACCTGTCACAACAATCTTACCGTCGGCCTGGATTGCGACACCCCTTGCGTCGTTCGAGTAGCCGGTCGTATCAGGCACACCTGGATGTGTAACCCAACCCGTTGTGTTGAAATTCGTATCCAGGATCCCAGTGCTGGTGTAGCGCCAAACAATCATTTGGGTGTCAAAACCAGAGGCCCAGCTGTCACCAACCACGACAATATTACCGTCAGATTGTAATGCCACATCATAAGCAGAATCATTAGTCGCGTTGTTGGAAGTTACAAAGCCAGTTGTATTGAAGGTCTGATCCAGTATACCCGCAGTGGTGTAACGCCACAGAATCATGCCTCGGGAATTTGCGTCCCACCTGCTTCCTGCCACGATAATATTGCCATCGGTCTGTATCACCATCGCTTTAGCATCGGCATAGGAATTGGCGACAGCAGTAGCGGCACCATTGTGTGTTGCCCAACCCTTCGTGTTGAAGCTTGTATCCAGTTTGCCATCAGTGGTAAATCGCCACAGAATCATTTCTTTAGTGGACCCAATAGTGGTATTGACCCCACCGACTCCCGTGACGATGATTTTGCCATCGGCTTGCACTGCTACGGCATACGCGAGATCAAACTGCTCTGTGTTGACACCGGTGTTGTCGATGAGGGGGCCGGTGCTATGTGCCACATAACCTTGCCCGTTAAAGCTAGAGTCCAATAAGCCATTCTGCGTATAGCGCCACACTACCATTACGTCGCCGCCCGTGCGGTGTTGGCCATAACCTGCTACAACAATTTTGCCATCGCTTTGCAGCGCCACGGCTAAGCCTTTATCCGTGCTATTGGAGATACCCTGTCCTGCTCCATCGTGAGTCACATAGCCCACTGAGTTGAATGTTGTGTCCAGGATTCCGGCACTGGTGAATCGGAATATGGCCATATCATCGCTGCCTACGTCGGAATAGGCGCTTCCAACCACAATGATTTTACCGTCGCTTTGTACCGCTACCGCATAACCGTAGTCTCTAAAGGAAGGCCCCTTATCGAGACCAAATATAGTAAAGCCATCGGGCAGGTTGAAACTCTGATCCAAATCACCGGGTAAGCCGGGTATGGTCTTTAGAGTCGTGGCACTACTGCTATAGTTGCCATAGTTATCGTAGGCATAAGCTGAATAGTAATATGCTACACCATTGAGTAATTGACTATCAGTGAAGCCTGACACATTTCTCTGGAGCTCATTCGTCTGTTTGATTGTGTCGGTGTGCCCTGTGGCAAAATTGGCCGTGGAACGTAGAACTCGCACACCAGCAAAATCAACATCTCCTGGATTGATCCAATCTAGTCTAAGAGCAGTACTGCGTGGCTTAGTAGCCGTAAAGTTTGTAACTTGTCCTGGCGGGATTGTCTCCATATCGACTGTCACTGATAAAATTCCGGACTCATTACCAAGCGCATCCCTTGATGTCACAGAGTAGATGTTGCTGCCCGTGCTCAGGGTAACAACCGATGACCAGGTTGTGCGGCTACCACTAGCAACCACTTCTATGCCATTGATCAAAATCGAACTCCTTGATTCTCTGGTACCGGTCAACGTATATGAAATCTGGTTGGTGCGAAGATTACTGGTGATGGTCGGGACCGAGGGCGGTATTGTATCCAGCACAACGATCACGGATAACGCCACAGTTTCGTTACCGAGTGCGTCCCTGGCGGTAATAGAATAGCTGTTATCACCTTCGACCAGGGTGGATGAGACACTCCACACGGTATCATTATTGGCAACCACCTGTTCCGTACCATTAATCCAAATCGATGTACCGGGATCCTTGTTGCCAAGCAATGCATAGGTGCTGGTATTAACGAGTAAAGCGCTGGTTACAGAGGGTTTAGCAGGAGGTGTTGTATCTAAAACCACAGTTGCGGTGGCCGCCGTTGACTCATTACCGACAACATCTCTGGACGTCACTGAAAAGCTATTATTACCTTCATTCAGAGTGGCCGCAAAGCTCCAAGTGGCACTATTATTAGCAGCAACCGCTACTGTCCCGCCAATCCAAATTGAGGCACCCACATCTTTGGCGCCTGCCAGGGTGTACGCGGTATTTGAAGTCAAAAGACTACTAGTGAGGGTAGGTTTCAATGGCGCTGTAGAATCCAGTACAATTGTCACCGATGTTGTTGATAGCGACGAATTACCTGCAGCATCTTTGCTAGATACCGTGAAGGTATTTGCTCCCTCAACGTTTAGAGCGACGTTTGTTGTCCAATTCGTGCTTGAATCGGAAGCCACTATCAAGGCACCATTAATCCAAATAGAAGCGCCACTCTCTTTGCTGCCACTCAGAGTATAGGGATTGGAATTGGTCGGAGTAGCAACGATGTTTACACCAGGGGCCACGGGGGGAGTCATATCCAATACTACGGTTTCGGTTACCACAGCCGTCACATTACCCAACGCATCCCTGGAGGTCAGGGAAAAGAGATTGTTACCTTCGGCCAGGCTGACAGCGAAACTCCAGGTCGTGTTAGTATTAGTAGCAATCTCTTCCACGTCGTTGATCCAAATCGAAGAATTAGCATCTTTGCTACCAACCAGAGTATAACCACTGACATTAGTGAAAAGCGTACTGGTTACGGCTGGTTTCAACGGTGGCGTTGAATCCAGAACAATAGTTGCCGTGACCATCGCAGACTTAGTAGCCGCTGAATCTTGGGAGAAAACGGTAAATTTATTGCTACCTTCGTTTAGAGGTATATCTACAACCGTCCAGGTGGTGTTTGTATCCATGGGGACCTTTTCAACACCATTTATCCAAATTGAATTGTTTGCTCCCTTTTCACCCATGAAAGTTTGAGTGTTGGATCGGGTGGGTGTAGTGACTGCAGTGATGCTCGGTGTAATCGGTACTACAGTTACGGTATTTGATGGTGTCGATCCGGTATCGCCACCGCCACAAGAAACCAGGGCGATAAAAGCTGCTGATAATATCAGTATGTGTTTAATCATGATAATTTCCCCAAATTATTTATTGTTATTTGAAACAATCATATGCCTTGAAAAAATCCCAATACAGGCATGTTGGAACATGGATTATTTTAATTTGGGGGAACTTTAACGTAAGTACTACTTAACGTAAAGTGTTAAGTTCTGCACAGTTCACAATTCGGCGGGCATAGTTGCGGGCATGGGTCGGACCTAAGTAACATGTTGTATTATATAGATATAGTCATAAATTTTGGTCTATAATACGCCTTAGAGGGTTCATTTTATCTCAATAATAGCCACTTTAAAGACAATCTAATCTCAGATATATTTACCTAGGTTCGACCCGAGACCAAATTTTACAGTTTTACAATTACGATTGACCCCTTTTCTCTTATTTGCTGAAATTTTATACCGTAGAACTTATTGTAAATTAGAATAAGGGGGCAGAGTGCCCCCTACTGATTTTTTTGTGAAAAACAACTCACAAGCGTAATCATACAGGTTTGCTTTTATTTAATTAATTCAAAGTCTCCCGGCATCCAGCTGCGATCAAACCAGGGCTTAAGTGGGCCATAAATTCTTAGCAATACGTTATAGCTTTTATTCGGCATGGTTTGTACCCAGTTACCCTCATGCCCCTTAGGTACTTTCGGGCCAAAGTAGACGGTGTACGAACCATCTTTATTCGTTTTAAGGTTTGGATTTTTATTATCAACCCCACCGAATTTTTGATCGGTTTCAAGAATTGATCGTGTTTGTCCATCATACACAATAAAGGACCAGAAATTAGCTGCCGGCACAGGCGCTGGTAATGTAATAACATAATTTTTTCCACCGTCCAGATAATTGCCCTGTTTGTCTTTAGTGCCAATTTCATAAACCGAGCCCTTACCGATTCGTGGTACAGACATCGCTGGGGTAATGCCGGTTGCATAGTAATGGAACATGGTACGAAGATCTAAAGTGCGTTCCCCGTTTTTATAAAAATCATAACCGACAACGGCAAAAGGTGAAAACCATTGGCGTTTACCGGGATAAAAATAAACTGCTTTGTTTCGTGGTGCAAACAAATTCGCACGTGCCGTAGCATTACCAATTGCGACACCATCTGTCAGAATTTTTTTCATGCGTTTATCGGGTGCAAAAGGCTGGCCTTTTTTGATGCCAATGGCCGCAAATAAACCAACTGTTTCAGGATCTAATGCATCAGCAGGTTCATACTGAATAACTTCATTAATCTCATTAAAAAAATCAAAATTATTTGCATGAATGGTATTAAATTGTTTGCCAGAAACATTAATAACCTTTTGTTCAGGTGGCTTGGACGCCTGAGCCAAAGGATAGATATTAAACGATTTTCTCAGACCCAGTGTTGATGCCGCAACATCGCCATTTTTTACGAAGGTACGCAAAAACAACCAGTTTCGATAGGTTTTTGAATGGTAGACATTATATCCTTTCGGAATTTTACCCTTATAACCTGGGCCAATAATTAAATACTTTCCGCCTTTTCCTGCATCAGTACCGGTTATACCAAAATCATTAACATGGAGAAAAAATTCATTATCCAGACCGCCCAGCACCATTGGGGGAATTACAACAATCATGGGTCCAGCTTTTAAATTTACTTCTGCAAACGCGTAAGGCGTTGTAGTATTTGGTGTTAGTAGTAAGGTGCGAGCATCCATTAAATTCTCAAATAAAATTAAATCACCGGGTGCAGCACCAACTTCTTTCAAACCTTCTAAAAAGGCATAAATCGATGCAATGGGAATGCCGGTTAAAAATGCCTGAGCTGCCCGTGCTGTGTCAATAAAATCATAGGCTTTGGTGACGGTTTCTTGGGTGGGGGTGCCATCAAAATATTTCAGTTTGCCTAACAATTTGGTATTAACTTCATTGGGAGTCTGAATATTTGCGGGTACCTTAGCCGCATATTTTGGTGCCGCTATGACTTGAGCAGACATCACAATACTAATTAATGTTAGTAAAGCTGTGTGTTTGAATTCGGTTTTATGTGTAATTAATTTCATGTGAAATGCTCCATACTATGAGTACTAA
>JBGMQW010000043.1:14991-16094 GCA_048060815.1 Thiohalomonadales bacterium
GTTTCAATCCAGTTAGCTTTTTTGCCTTCTGGTGGTTTCGGACCAAAATAGATGTCTACCGAGCCATCTTTGTTTTCTACCAGTCCGGCTTTTTTGTTATTTTTACTCGGAAACTTCTGACTGGTCTGTAATTCTGATCGTGTTTGCGGATCGTAAACCACCACTGACCAGAAATTTTTCGCTGGAACATTGGCCGGGATAGTTAACTTATAGGTTTTATCACCATAAAGATAAAAACCATTTTTATCTTTATCGGCACCGATATATTGTGAACCTTTACCAATAATCTTCAAAACCATGGCAGGTGTATTCACTGTTGCCAGGTAAAAGAAGTACGTACGCGCATCCAGATTACGTCCACCTTTGCCACCATCGATTAACCATTTGTAATCTCCACCAACAAAAAATGTTTTCCATTGGCGTCCTTTCCACTTATAAGCACCGGACATGCGAGGATTAAAAAATATTGAACGGGCTGAAGCATTAGCAATTTTCATGGCGTCGGTAAGCAGTTTTTTCATACGTGCATCGGGTGCAAACTTTTTACCTTTTTGAATACCGATACTGGCCATCATGCCGCGTAACTCCGGATTGAGCATAGCAATGGGTTCACGCTGAATGACCGTATTTATTTCAGAATAAAATTGGTAGTTATT
Source organism: Thiohalomonadales bacterium (assembly GCA_048060815.1). GTDB lineage: Bacteria > Pseudomonadota > Gammaproteobacteria > UBA6429 > Thiohalophilaceae > CAYQUC01. Next base: position 15,648 of record JBGMQW010000043.1, read on the forward strand.
TGCATGGATAGAGTTAAAGAACTTACCAGAACCATTGATAAAATTCATCTTCGGTGGATTGTTTGCTTTAGACAATGGATATATTTTTAAACCATTGCGAAACATTTTTGATGCGGCATTCGGTTTGCCATTAACCAGAAAACCTCGAAGTATTAGCCAGTTACTATAGGATGTCGATTTTGAGACGTAAACCGTTTGCTCTTTTCCAGCTATTTTCATTTTAACAGTTTCACTGCCCACTTTATATTTCAGCTTACCTTTATAATCGGGCGGCAGTATTAAATATAATCCTCCTTTTCCACGATCCGGGCCTACACTACCAGTATCGGTTACAAACCTGAAGAAAGCATCATTGACTGTACCCGGCCCGCTACCTTTGGGTACTTCCACTATCGTTGGGCCATCTTTTTTAAGATCAAGAAATCCGGAAGCGTAAACTGTGTCGGT
>JBGMQW010000043.1:16194-20243 GCA_048060815.1 Thiohalomonadales bacterium
TCGTTGGGCCATCTTTTTTAAGATCAAGAAATCCGGAAGCGTAAACTGTGTCGGTATTACCGGTAAGAAATAACGGCGGTGAATCCAGTAAATCATCAAATATCAGTACATTATTGGATGACGTCACGCCCATCTTGATATTTGCAAGACGCATGGCCTCAATTGAAGCCATCGGAATGGCACTCAGAAAAACCTGTACACCACGTGCTGTATCGAGATAATCATATATTTTTTCAGAGGTTTGCTTACTCGGTAAACCATCGTAAAAATTCAGTGTGCCAATTGAGGTTTCGACTTTATTGGGTGTCAGAACAGATTCTGGAATTTTATAATTAAATCCAGGGGTAATTTCACCCGCGTGTACTGTCGAAATCTGATGCATTAGAATAGTAAGCAGAACTGCCATCAAAATCTGGATGGGGAATTTCATTTTTATCATTTGGTTATTTCCTTGTCTTAAATTACTGATTGTATGTTCAGCGCGAGATCCACCCCTTAGTTTTTGCAAAAAACGCGGGGGTTTGCAGAGTTAGGTTGAACTAAATTATAGGGTTATTTTTTAATGACATCACATGTTGTTGAAATTTTCTTTAAACTTCCATTACCCATTAACCCAAAATAACGTAATTTATTGTTTATATCTAGTTTATAGTTACTAACATCCCTTAATAATTGGAAATAAGCATGTTCTTCTGACGTTATTACAATTGACCACACATTGGTTTGAACCCAACCTTTTTTAGAATTTTGAACAGATATTAGATATGAACCGTTGGTTGATTTTATTTCAAATGGACCGCTCATTTTAAAATATTTCTTTCCATTTTTACTAAACCTTACTTCCATATTACCATCACAGTATTGAAATAAATAAGTGATATTATTCATTTTTGATTTTTCTAAACTTTCAGGTTGACGTAGTACTTCTAAGCTCCCTAACCAAGAACCTGAAAAATTATATAGTTCCAATTTATCTTTAGCATAAACATTACTAATTATAAATAACAGGAAAATTGCAAAAACTGTATTTTTCATATAGCCATTTTCTTTGCTTGTTAGGCTTTCTATAAAGCCCATTTCATTTTTAATTTGCGATGATTAATGGCACAATCACGTAAGTAAAGATTAATTAGTGTTTGGTAAGGTATACCTGTTTCTTCGGCTAGAGATTTAAAATACTCAACTGAATCACAATCAAGTCGCATGGTGATAGGTTGTTTGAGATATTTAATATAGGGGTTTTTTTTACCCTTCATTTTAGAAAAGTCGTAATGAGCTTTCATTTTCGTTTACTCCAATAAAATTGTTCTTCATCTTTATCTGCTTTTCTGGCAGATATGATTCTAATAATTGTTTCTTCCTTTCTGAAACAGTGACAAATAACAAGTGTTTTTAAATTAAAACTTGAACCAATAAGTATAAAACGATCTTCTTCTTCGGAATGCTCGGGATCGAAAAATTGAATAGCGTATTCATCATAAAAAGCAGTACGCGCCTCATCAAATGAAATTCCATGCTTTTTTATATTCGTCTTATCTTTCTTCGTATCACATTCGAATTCAAGTTGTTTCATATGTACATTGTATGTACGATGTACTGAATTGTCAAGTATGGTGCATGTGAGCCTAACGCTTTTCTTTTCTCAAGGTCGTTTCATTTTCAGATTACGAATTTATTTTTTTTGAACCCCTTTTGGCTTGGCTACCATTATGTTTTACAGCGCCCAACAATGTGTTAGGTAGTATTTTTGGCTCAGCTCTACAAAGTCCACTTGCTAACATTAGTTGAATGACTTCATCATAGGTTAGTGCACGCTCAATTTCACAAGATTTAGGTAAATAGCTAGAACCGTATGTCATACCTGGAACCAAATTGGCTTCAATAAAAAAGCAATCCCCTGCTTCATTAGCTCTAATATCTATTCTGCCAAAGTCCCTCACACCTAAAATCAAGAACGAATTAATGGCAAGTTTTATCACTTCATTTTTTATTTCATCATCTTCAATTGATTTCAGTTCTTCTGAATCATCATTTTTTACCTTTTGCCCTAAAATTCTAAGCCCATTTTTTGATTCTGGTGGAACTATTTCGATAGGAGAAATTATTAGTTCGTTGTTTGGTGTATTTATTATTGAGACTGTAAACTCACGCCCATCCAAATATTCTTCAACCAAAATAGGAGTACTAAATCTGCTATATAGTGATAATACTTTACTTTTAAACTCCGAAAAATTTTTCGCGAAAGAAAAGTCGTCAATCCCGTTTCCATTTGCTGCATCTATCGGCTTTAAAAATAATGGAAATTTAATCGGAAGTTCTCTTGCACATCGGTACTGCCCGGGAATTGCCGTAAAATATCGTGCAGTTTTAATTCCTTTATTTGCTAAATATAATTTCGCACTAATTTTATTGGAGTCAAACCTCAACACATCTCTTGATGAGCCTGTGAAATTAATTCCATGTCGAGAAAAATATTCACTCAACCAAATATTATTTCCATTTTGAAGTGAAATATATTTTACGGCTAAAACAACCAAATCTGGCTTTTTCTTGACAATACCCTCTAAGTCTCGTTTAGATTTACATATGTTTAATTTTACGTCATACCCCATCCTTTCAATAGAATCAAATACACTATTGCAAGTCTTGAGAGTTCCAAATCCAGTTTCGTTCAAGTTCTTATTTTGAGTTGTTATTATTTCAATTTTCAATACTTGTTTCCTTAATGAAGCCTAATTCATTTTTCAATTTTACTGGGTAATTCCTGGGTCAGCTACCAAGCACCCGTTATTACTTTGTGTTTAGCTCGCTCCTGATTTTCATTCTGTAATAAATTTTCAGTAACAGATTTACTATGATCGAGGATTCCCAATAGCTCACAGATAACACCACAAATTTCCGTTTGTTTTGGTGTGCAACTTGCCTGGTGAGAGAAACGATCGCCAATGACATATAAAGGAACATCTCGCTCTTCGGCTAAAGAGCCTCCGTGGCTTTTATCTGTATTCATACCATGATCTGCGGTAATGATAATTTGGTAACCTGCTTCAATCCAGGTTGGAAGGTATTCGGATAGCTCTTTATCTGATCGACGAGTGGTATTGCGGTAATGAGAACTATCAAGTCCAGAGCGATGTCCAGCTTCATCAATATTCATAGGATGAATCAATAGAAAGTCAGGGTCGTAACGGCGACGTAATAATTCAGCATCAAGATACAAATGACCGTCAGGGTATTTATCATCGTGGTAAAAAGAGCCATATTGGATGAGTTGTTCGGTATCGACTGTATGGCGATCTCGTACAGCATTGTAAAGGCTTTGGTTATATAGTTCGCTGAACCAATAAAATGCAGCGGCAGCGGTGGACAATTCCGCTTCGCGAGCCAAACTGAAAACGCTTTTTTGGTTGGAGTTACGTACCACCTGGTTGTGAATGATTCCGCTAACTGCGGGTGTCACACCCGTTAGGATGGTCTCGTAGAGTGGGCGAGACATAGATGGTAATTCGCATTGCATTTTGTAAAGGGTGGCCCTACCTTGCTCGCTTAATGCCTGAACAAACCCCATGCACTGCTCGGCAATCTTATACGCTAAACCATCAAGAACAACGAGTATTACTTTGTCTGTCATTATATTTCCTCCAAACACGGGCTGAATTAAAAGTTATTTTTTACTAACAGTGTAAAAAGAATATACAAGTTTTATGACGAATAAATGACAGTAAAAGGTTATTTTGATGACAGGCCACGTTTAAGGTAATTAATTAAAAGAGGGCATCTAAACAATCAAATAAGTGGTCTAAGGAAATAACAAAATCCGGACTCATTGAGCCAATTAAAATGAACCGTATTGTTCAATACGTTACATAGTATTTTGATTGTTCAAAAAAAATTGTTCGATAGTGGAAACGTTTATGGTGTTGGGAATTATTGTACGGTATCACAAACAATTTCACGATTAAAAACGGTAGTAGAAAGTGATAAACAATTGGCTAGACAATTAAATATTATAAGTAAAGATTTGCCCCCTTAGTTTCTTAAAGGATAGC
>JBGMQW010000044.1:0-3600 GCA_048060815.1 Thiohalomonadales bacterium
ACCACCATCCCATTTTTTTAAGGGCTTTTTCTAATTTGTTCCGTTTCATACTTATTTAAAGTGTACACCTATTTGTGTACATTAGCAAGGTTAAAGTTGTTACATTCGTACCATACAAGAGTTGTTAGGCCATGTGGATGTCAGGACTCCCCAGATATACACTCACATGATGAATCGTAGTGATAATACAGTTAGTCCGGTGAATTAAATTTTAAGTAATGTTGTTATAGAGATACTAAATTGAGCCACATTTTCAATTTAGCACAATACACTTTAATGAGTTTAAATTTAATATTAAATCATTATTACTTTGTACTAATACATTAATATTGATGTAGGTTAACTATTCAAATATTGTTTCCGCTTATCACAAGAACAAGCACAATTTATACGCTATTATAAATTATAAATAGAGATACTCGCTTTCCCCATTAGAATTATAATCAATAAAGGCAACTCAATGCTAAAATCGATATTGCTTCTTGTTCTGTCTTGTAGTTTAGCTCAATCTTTGAACGCAAAAACCTTAAATACCAAGGATGTTCCTGAACCACTAAAACCCTGGGTCGATTGGGTATTATTTGATGAAGGCAATATTAAATGCCCTTTCTTATACAACGTAAAAACAAATATCCAATGTGTCTGGCCATCCCGACTGGAGCTTTCACTCAATAGTACAAATGGTAAGTTTAAACAGTCCTGGTTGATATACAAAAAAGCATGGGTGCAAATACCCGGCGATTTAAAAAGGTGGCCGCATAATACAACAATTGATGGAAAATCAGTTCTTGTTGCTGAACGTAATAATATCCCTTATGTTCAGCTTAAACCGGGTAGCCATACCATTAAAGGTGGCTTTCTGTGGGACACAATTCCTGAGAATTTAACTATCGCACAGAATACCGGCATTATTAAATTAGTTATTAAAGGACAGAAGGTTCAATTACCTAAAATACAAAAAAATGGCCAGCTTTGGTTGCGTGATCAGGATATTGGTCAGGACAAACAAACAACTGAAAGTGATAATCTTGAACTCAGTGTCTTTAGAAAAATTACGGATGAAATACCTTTATTGGTCACCACTCAAATTGATATTAATGTATCTGGTGCCCACCGTGAAATATTACTAGGTAAAGCGTTATTAGATAATTTCATTCCATTATCATTAAACAGTCCCTTACCTGCGCGCATTGAAGCTAATGGTCGTTTACGAATTCAAATTCGCCCTGGTCACTGGGTAATTAAACTCACTGCCAGATATCCCGTTGAGTTATCTAAAATTACTTTATCACGTTCACCTCAACCCTGGCCTTTAAGTGAAATTTGGGTATTTGATGCCAGGCATTTTATTCGTGTTGTTGAGATTCAGGATATTAACCCCATTGATCCACGCCAAACCAATTTACCCGCTAACTGGATGAATTTACCGGCTTACGAAATGAAACCTGAAAACAGTATGGTTTTTAAAACAGTTCGCCGAGGTGATCCTGAGCCCGACCCAAATAAATTAAGCCTATCCCGAAATATGTGGTTAGATTTTATGGGCTCTGGTTATACTATTAAAGATAATATTACCGGCCGAATGACACGAGGATGGCGAATTGAATCTCAACCCGAGCTTAAATTAGGTCGTGTCACTATTGATAATCAAGCTCAATTTATTACGCAATTACCAAATTCTAAAAATACCGGTGTTGAAATTAGACGCGCCAACATTAATCTCGAAGCTGATAGTCGAATTTCTTCCAGCATTTCTAAAATTCCAGTTACCGGTTGGGATCATGACTTTCAAAAGGTAAACACGACACTGCACTTACCTCCGGGTTGGAAAATATTTTCTGCGTTCGGAGTAGATAATCGTCCAAACACCTGGTTACAACGATGGACATTGCTGGATTTATTTTTGGTGTTAATTATATCAATTACAATTTGGCGACTATGGGGTATAACCTGGGGAATAATTTCAATAATAACGTTAACCATGATTTGGCATCAGGCCGGATCACCTCAGTTTATTTGGTTAAATATATTAGCGGCTGTAGCTTTATTGCGCGTATTACCTAAAGGGAAAATAAAAACCATTGTTTCATCGTATCGTTATATTAGTTTATTTTTCTTATTAATTATCTCACTGCCATTTTTAGTTTCTGAAATTCGTAGCGGATTGTATCCAATTCTCGAATTTCCAGCTCAAGGTATTAGTACTACTCGTTTTAATCTTGACAGATTTTCAGAAAGCAGTCCGGCTTCGATGGATTTTGCGACATTATCAACTGAAAGTGATGGCTATAAACCGTCTAAATTACGTCAACGGTCAAATAAAGCTTATGCTCCAAAACAACAACAAATTGCTCAGTATGATCCTAAAGCAAATATACAAACAGGACCCGGGCTTCCTGAATGGAAATGGCGATCTATTAACTTAAGCTGGAATGGACCAGTTAAACGCGACCAACAAATTTACTTGTTATTATTATCGCCAAACAAGAATGTTGTATTGCATTTTTTACACGTTATTTTTTTATCATTACTGGTGTTATTAATGCTTGGTTTACGTTATGACAAAATTAAAAAATTTAGTTTCAATCCTTCCAATATTGCTGTAATACTTGTTTTGTTTTTATTAAACATGCAATCAACCGATGTGTTAGCAGATAGCTATCCATCCAGAGAGTTGCTTAATCAATTAAAACAACGTTTGTTAATAGCACCCGAGTGCACACCCCAGTGTGCTCAAATTTCACGCATGCGTCTTAATATTAAAAATAATAACATTAGTATTCGATTAGAAATTCACAGTTCTGGTAATGTCTCTATTCCATTACCGGCACACTTACGTAACTGGGTACCTTCTAAAATACTCATTAATGGCAATAATGTAAAAGGTGTTGAACGGTCAAATAATGAATTACGTATTAATTTAACAAAAGGAAGACACCAGGTAACAATGTCGGGTTCAGTTGGTAATATTAACTCATTTCAGTTACCACTTCCTCTCAGGCCTAAACGTGTTGATGTGACTGCCGATGGTTGGTCGGTTAGCGGTATTTTAAAAAATTCAGTGCCAGATCAACAATTGCAAATAGTTCGAGACCAACCCCGGGCTTCTCAACTGCAAGCAAATTCACTTGATGCGACTGCACTTCCCTCTTTTGTTAAAATAATCAGAAAACTTCGTATTGGCCTCGATTGGCGAATTACTACCACTATACAAAGAATTTCATCTGCTGATAATGCGGTTGTATTTGAATTACCATTAATTAAAGGTGAATCAGTTACGTCAGAAGGTATTCGGGTTAGTAATAATCACGTTCAAGTAAGTCTACCGGTAAGAAAAAATTCAGTTTCCTGGGAATCTGTACTTGAAAAACAAGTTCAAGTAGATTTAGTGGCAAGTGATACCACTGAGTGGGTTGAAATTTGGCAGCTGGATATTAGTCCTATTTGGCATGTTAATGCCTCGGGCATCCCTGTTGTGAAACATTTCTCAAGCGAGGATCAATGGCTTCCTGAATGGCGCCCTTGGCCAGGTGAACGATTAGTATTAAAAATACTTAAACCATTAGGTATTAATGGTAAAACATTAACCATCGATAAAAG
>JBGMQW010000044.1:3700-5172 GCA_048060815.1 Thiohalomonadales bacterium
ATATTGATTTCTCCTGATGTTAATATTGGAATACATAATGTTAATAACTCCACTAAAATTCACCTTGGTAATGATCGTTGGATTTTATTCGTAGGTGGTCCTCGGATTGGACCTGCAGTATTATTTTGGGGTGAAATTATTTTATTAATTTTTATCGCAATAGGTCTCGGAAAAATTAAATCAATACCTTTAAAACATTATCATTGGTTTTTGTTAGGTGTTGGTTTAACTCAGATTCCATTAATAATGGCACTATTAGTTTTCGGATGGTTATTTGCTTTTCTGGCCAGAGATAAATATTTAAATTCGGTAAGTCCGATGTTATTTAATATTGGTCAAATTCTATTAGGTTTATTAAGCTTCATTTCACTTGGATTTTTGTTTTTTGCGATTCAACAAGGTTTATTAGGTTCTCCTGAAATGCAGATTACGGGTAACGAATCAACTGCATATTTATTAAATTGGTATCAAGATCGCTCGACTGAGGTGCTAACTAGTGCATGGATATTATCAGTACCGCTTATTGTATATCGTTTATTAATGTTAGCCTGGGCGCTATGGATTGCTTTTTCACTAATTAACTGGTTGCGTTGGGGCTGGTCTTGTTTTTCTAAAGATACTTTATGGAAGAAAAAGCCAAAAGCCGAAATAGTCAATAATGTTGACACTAAAGCTTTAACTACTGATTCAAACAAAATAAATTAATATACTATATAACCAGATTTAAATTTTATGAATTTATTTTTGATGTTTAATTTAATTTAACGAATAGAAAATAATCTTAATGAGTTCTTATCTTAACTGGCATATCCCACTTTCCTATAAAAATATCACCCTGCGACAAGCTTTGGATAATCTCGCTGCTGTTAAAGCAGATCAGCATGATATTCCGTTAATGGTGCAATTAGTTGAGAACCCAAAATTTCGTTTCCCCGGCTTTGAAATATTTCATGGCGCGGTCGATTTGCAACAACACGATTGTATTCATATCTTGTTAGGTAGAGGTTTAACAAGCATTGACGAAGCTTTTACCATAGGTTTTACCATGGGAACCACTAATAAAGTCAGCACCACAGAAGAACGCCTTTATGGTCTAATTGCAAAATATTTTTATCCTACAGTATACCAATTTGGAGATAATGATATTGAGGTGTTTAAAAATGCGGTTCGCTTAGGATTTATCTCGTCTTGTCAGGCACTTGATAAAGTCAATTTTACTAAATTTATGGACAAAAAGTTATACGTAATACGAAAAACGGTAGGCCTGGAAAGTGCGTTATTAATGGCCTATTATCAAATAGAACAACAACGATATCCAGATACGCCGGCATGTCAAAGATTACTTGACAAAAAATAATCTTGACAAAATTTAATAAATCGAATCTTTGGTCGATAAGCTGGTATTGGTAAATAAAATGCAGGTTTATTATGGCAAAAGATAACAGTACAGTTGAATTACAACTAATTACAGT
>JBGMQW010000044.1:5272-20217 GCA_048060815.1 Thiohalomonadales bacterium
GGTTGTTATGATATCACTGAAAAAATTAAAAACTTTATTAATGAACAGTCTATTACAACCGGACTTTGTTATGTATTTATTCATCACACCAGTGCATCGTTAATTATTTCAGAAAATGCTGATCCGGCAGTTTTAACTGACCTGGAAACATTCATGGCAAAAATAGCACCCGATGGTGATCCAGCCTGGATTCATGATGACGAAGGACCAGATGATATGCCTGCTCATATACGTTCGGTATTAACTCAAAATAATTTAACAATTCCAATTAGTGATGGAAAAATAGCGTTAGGAATTTGGCAGGCAATTTATCTTTGGGAACATCGAACACAGCAGCACCAACGAAAGATCACCATTACACTACAATCCTGAAACATTATCTGGATTGCTTATATATAACTAATGCCGTATTTAAAACGATTTTCCAGATCAGATAAAAATTCCTTTTTTTCACCTATTATAGCAAAGCTACCATTATTAATCGGAACGATCGAACCAGAATAAATTGCATCATCAACTAACTTTCGATTTTTAAGGTGTTCACCCGGCATTAGTAATATTGTAACCGGCCCCGTCTCAGTTTGAACTACAATATGCACGCCAACTAAATTCTTTATTTTGCAACTACCCGCATAACTGATTTCACCCAATGACGAATTAAGTTTCATATTAAATGGTTGTAACAAACTATTCAGTTTAACCAACTGAACATTATTATTTTCATGTAAATGCTTTAGTTCACCTTTAACATGATTCAATGCTACCTTCGCCAAATCTACCGGTTTATTGATAAACAACAAACCCGTTATTACCGTAACGGTTAACAACACACTTGCTGCAATTGCATAGAACCGGTGCAATTGAAAATTTTGCTGTTTTTTCTGATTAATACCTTGTTGTAATAAAATTCTGGAAACCAAACCCTCCGGTACAGGAATATCAATTGCCTGTTCCATAGAATCGGTTAATTTTAATTGTTGCTCTGCATAAGCAGCACATGAGCGACATGTTAATAGATGGTTTTTGATTGCGTCAGTATCCGAATTAGGATCAGCACCAAGTAAACGACATACAGCTAAACAATTCATTTCATTTTCAACTACCATAATCAAATCCTGTTTTTAAACTTCTTACTCGAATGCTTTTCTTGAGTCATAATATCGCGCATTTTCTGTCTTGCTCGACTTAATCGTGTCATTACAGCACCCGGTTGTGATTCGATAATTTTTGCTATTTCATCACATGAATAACCTCCAATTACCTGGAGTAATAATGGCTCCATATATTCTTTTGGTAATATCTTCAGGGCACGTCGTAAAACCAAATGCTCAATATTAGCAAAATCATCGGTATCACCAATAATCTGGTCATATTCAATGTTTTCCAATGACACATCATTAGTGTGCTTTCTCTCAAAATAACGGGCATTTTCGCGACGAACAATGGTAAATAACCAGCCTTTAGCAGCTTTATGATCATCCAGTGAATCCAGAGCTTTCCAGGCTCGAACAAACGCCTCCTGTACCAAGTCTTCCGCTAATGCAGAGTTTTGACATAACCAATAGGCGTACCGATACATATCGGTCGAATAAGCATTCACTAATGCTTCAAAAGTTCGCTGATTGGCTTCCATATTCATATGACCACATTATAAGCAAGAATCTTACAGTAAAATTTAATTATTTTTGTGTAAGGTTTTTGCTATAGCTTAGGTCTATTCATTCAAGCAGGTGCGAATATGCGTTGCTTAATTAATTATAGATAATCAGGAGAAAAAATATGATAAATAAAAAATCACTAGCAAAAGGGGCGTTAGCTAGCGTAATTGCGTTAGGTATTGCAACAACAGCTCCAAATGTGATGGCAGCTAAGGAAGGTTTTGAAAAATGTGCAGGAATTGTTAAAGCCGGTAAAAATGATTGTGGTACCAGTAAACATTCATGTTCAGGAAAAGCAGCAAAAGATGGTTTAGCTCAGGAATGGCTTTACGTTCCTAATGGCACCTGTAGTAAAATTGTTGGTGGCAGTATCTTTAAAAAGAAAAAGTAAATTGTGGTTATTCCAGAACCAGATTTAGGATGCAAAATCAGGTCAATCCAGAGTACCGGGGTTGGCCTGCGTGCACCTCATTTTCAACACATAATGGAACACCAACCTGATATCCCCTGGTTCGAAATATTAATCGATAATTATCTTGGTGGTGGACCAGCACTATACCAACTTGAACAAATTCGTAATGAATATCCCATTACATTTCATGGTGTTGGTATGTCTTTGGGTTCAACAGATGATCTTAAAATGAGCTACTTAAAAAAACTAAAACAACGTATCTCAGAATTTGAACCAATTCATATATCCGATCACTTATGCTGGTCATCATTTGGTGGTCACTATGCGCATGATTTATTACCACTACCTTATGTTACACAATCAATAACAACAGTTGTTGAACATGTAAAACAAGTGCAAGATTATTTAGGTCAACGAATTTTAATTGAAAACGTCTCCAGTTACCTAAGTTATAAGCAATCTGTAATGGAAGAATGGGAATTTTTAGTTACAGTGGCAGATCAAGCAGATTGTGACATATTACTGGATATTAATAATATATATGTGAGTGCTCGAAATCATAATATAAATGCCGAAGCGTATCTTAATGCTATTCCGGTTGAGCGTGTAAAAGAATTTCATCTGGCAGGTTATGAGGATAAACAAACGCATCTACTCGATACTCACGGGGAACCCGTACATACACCTGTTTGGGAGCTTTATAAAAAAGCACTAAATCGCTTTGGTTCAATACCAACTCTTATTGAGTGGGATAATGACATTCCAGAATTTTCCGTGCTTAGTGCAGAAGCAGATAAAGCCAATCGTTATCAACAGGAATATAAAAAACATGCTGCGTAACATTCAAGAAATATTTCTGGATGGTTTATTTAATCTGGAAACCACACCCGATATTTTATCGGTTATTAGCGAGAAAAGTTCAAGAACTGCTTATGATCAATTTATGAGTTACCGTGACAGCGTCATAGGTGGCATAATCGAAGCATTAGCTGTTAGTTATCCGGTTGTAAAAAAACTGGTTGGTGAACAATTCTTTAATCATATAAGCTATCAATACATTCGCGAACATCCGTCAACTAGCCCGGACTTAAACAACTATGGCAGACAATTCGCAGATTTTATTGATACTCTTGACTCGACTGAGTCTGTGCCCTATTTATCAGATGTTGCCAGATTAGAATGGGCATGGCAGAAAATTATTAATGGTGAAAATAGCAGAACTGGAAATTTACATTTACTCGCCAACCTTAATGAAAATAACAGTGATAATTTAATATTCAAATTAAACCCTCATACCAGTTTGGTATTTTCAGAATATGCTATACACAAAATTTGGGAAGTAAATCAGGAAAATGTCACTATTAATGAAGACATTAAAATTGATAAAAATACTAACTTATTAATCTGGCGAAATGGTCTGGATATGAATATGACTGTTATCGAGGTAAATCAATTATTTTTTCTAGAACTAATTCATCAAGATATTTATTTTTCTGATATCTGTGTACAATATCATGCGCGTTATCCTGAACATGATATCGGAGAATTATTATCTCACTGCATTCGTGCTAACTGGATTCATTCATTTATTCTCAACCCGTAAAAGCATCCTTTGAACCTCGATCCCGCAGGATGCAGCACCCGAGTAAGGTATGGATGGCAGTCTGGTTGCGATGTATACTATGCTAATCTCAAGTAAAGTACTAATCAGGATAATCAACACCAACGCCTCCTAAGCCACAATAACCATTTGGATTTTTTGCTAAATATTGCTGGTGATAGTCTTCAGCAAAATAAAATTCAGGTGCTGAAATTATCTCTGTTGTTATTTCATCAAAACCATTGGCGTTTAAAATACTTTGATATTTTGTACAACTCGCTTCTGCCACTTGTTGTTGTTCCGCAGAGTAATAATATATTCCTGATCGATATTGTGTTCCCATATCATTACCCTGGCGCATGCCTTGAGTTGGGTTATGCGAATTCCAGAAGATCGCCAGTAAATTATTATAAGTTGTCACTTTTGGATCAAAGACAACGTATACAACTTCATTATGCCCCGTCTGCCCGCTACAGACTTCCTGATAAGTCGGATTTGGAGTAATTCCTGATGCGTAACCTGCAGCTGTTATATATACACCGTTTTCTTGCCAAAATTTCTTTTCAGCACCCCAAAAACAACCTAAACCAAACATGGCTTGTTGAAAACCGGAAGGATATGGTTTATTCATTCTGTTTTCATTAACAAAATGAGATTCACTAATTTGAATTTTTTCTGCTCTACCCGGTAAGGCTTCAGCAATTGTGGGAATGATTAATTTCTTACTGGTTCCAAACATAACATATACTCTTTTGTTTTCAGTTAACCCTTATCATAAACTAATTCAATCGATTCTCGTCGAGCATTTTTATGTAATAAATGTTCTCGAATGTCATTTATTGAAATTATATGAGTGACCTGAATTCCTTTTAATAATAAATAATCAGATAATAATATGCGAAAATTATTTTCCGGATAAATTGAATCACTAAATAAAACCAGTCTTGCTTTTTTTGCCATATTAATGATTTGTGTAGCAGCGATTTGAAAATTTGTTGTTTCCATATAATCAGCATATGCTCGTAAAGGTTTATCAATTAGTCTCTCATGTCGGGATTTTTCGTTATTCGCATAAAAATTTCCGAGCTGAGTTCCCGCCCAGTGATATATTATATTATTATTTTCACAAAATTGATGTAAATGTCCACGATCATATTCAGGATAATGTTGAGGCATTGGATTGATACGAATATCGATAAAACTCTTTATTTCATAAAATTTCAGACAATTAAAAAAATCATTTATATTAATAATGCTATTTTCAGTTATATAACCAATGGTGAATAATTGTATTACATTTATATTAGCCAAAATAAAATTCTCTACTTATTATTTCTCGTTCATCAGGATAAAAATAATTAGAGCAATTTTTTATGTTTTTCTTTTCAAATATTTTTTGAAATTGCTGTATAACATCCAGTAATGTAGTCTCTCCATGTTGATAATTCAAGATTAACGTTTTCATACGCTCTGACGTAATACTGTTTTTCTGGAGTTGTAGGTTTAAAAAATTAATCTGCATTGTTTTTGTGATTGGTATTTTTAAAATCGTCATAATTTCACTAATAAAGTTATTGCTTTGCTGGATGTTGGTATTATCCATTAAATTTCGTAATGAATTTAATCCTATACCCCTAATTTCAATTTGATGTTTGACCCTGTCATAAAATTCATTATATTGTTTATTTTTTTTACAAATAATGTTCCATATATGTAGGATAAAAATTCGTTCCAAAAAATTATCCTGTTGTTTATTTAAAGCAAGCCCAGATTCACTGATAATGGGTACCCAAGGCAGATTGATACTAATTTGTTCAGTAAATAACCCGGATCCTTGTTTAATAATAACACCATCACTTGAAAATCGTGGTGTTTTCTTAAATCCGCAACTTGGTGATCGTTCTTTAACAACATATCCGCAGATACTATTAAAATTATTTATCTGATGTTTAGCATAACTTATCATTCGAGTTGTATAATTAAGAGTCAAATTTTGCTTATCAACCAGACTATAGTTTCCATTAAGCTGAATAATATTTATTGGTTTACGCGGGACACCAAGCCCAATTGCGACTTCTGGACACACCGAGTGTAGATCAAAGTACCGGGAAAATTGATTTGTTATTATTGTGTTTTGCTTATTGGTTCCATCATACCGAACAGCTTCACCAGCAAGACAACTACTAACAGCGATTTTAATAGGACCTTTTAAATACTGTTTCATAATAAGATAATATACAAATTTAAATTAAATATTTGAATACCTTGTAAACAAAATTGACTCATGTAACGCAAAAAAGCCCTGTATTTCAGGGCTTTTCGAAAGTTTTTAATATTAATAAAAAACAATATCAGCTTAATGTTACATCAATGGCCTGGAGCCCTTTTGGTCCTTGCTCTGTATCAAAATTTACTGCTTGTCCTTCATCCAATGCTTTGAAACCATCCTGCTTAATTGCAGAAAAATGTACAAATACATCTTGATCACCTGAATCAGGACTAATAAACCCAAAACCTTTCTTTGAGTTAAACCATTTTACGACTCCCGTTGCCATACCAAACCTCACTGCTAATTATTATTTTAAATTTTACTATTATTAAAAAATGAAATTCCCAAAATTAATAACTCCTACTTGAAGTTTAACTAAAGAATATTCAAAACGCCATATAAATGTGAATGCTTTTCATTATTTAAAATTTACAAATTAATCACCGCTGGCACAGTGAATGCAGTGTTGTTAGATCCTGAATAAAGACACAAAAAACCGGTTTATTAGTTAAGAGTAATATAAAAATATAAAAACAATTGTTAAGTAACACTAACGGTATATTATTTTATCCTGATAGACCCTAATACTTACAAATTGTGATACAAAATAAAACTGAAAGCCTAATCCAAACAATACCGCAACGTGAAATAACTCATGAGGTCCAATAACACCCGGAATTAATACCGGTGTTCGTAAAAATTCCATTACAGCACCTGTGCTATATGCTATTGCACCATAAATAAGTGGTAAAATAAATTTAATTCCATAACGTCGTTTTACTACTATAGCTGATATAAAGCCTAACCAGCCAAGACCAAGATACAATGTAAGACCAAACCATTCAGGAAAACCAACAAAAAATATTGATTTTAATGTTAAGCCCGTAATTGCAATAGTCCAGATCGGGATTAACATACCCCAGCGCCACCAGCCCCTGAATAAAATTCCATGTATTGGTGTAAATGTACCAGCGATAAGCACAAAAATTCCAGCATGATCCAGAATTTGTAAGACATGGCGTCCGGTTGAATGTGGCTCTAACAAATGAAACACTCCACTCATTGATAATAAAAAAACACCACAAAATGTAAATATTGTATACGTAATAAAATGTCGTCGAGAGTCTCTACTTTCCAAAATTAATAAGCTTCCCATCACTAACATGACAGGCGCAGCTATCAAATGACTTATCGAACTAAAGGGTTCACTAAAACCGGGAATTGCAATTATTTCTTGTAGAACCATTATAAATATAACCCTTTTTAATTACCAAATTTAAACTTAATTGTTACTCTAATCCTGTTTCGACAATAAGACACATTAATAAAATACAATAGTGTAAAACTTTCAGTATTCAAGAGATATATCTATTCAAAAATAGAAATAATCCCTTGCAAGTCTTTACCACTATGCCATTATCTCATAATGTCATTACATTTATTTCACGATGCGATTTCTATTTGGTTTAAAAATACTTTTGAACAAGTTAGTCTGGTGCAACAACAAGCCTGGCCATCCATTAAAGAAAATCAAAATACATTAATTGCTGCACCAACCGGGTCAGGAAAAACACTGGCGGCATTTTTAGCTGCAATAGATAATTTGATCAAAGCAGGTATGCAGGGTAACTTACCAAACACGACTCAGATATTATACGTTTCTCCACTTAAAGCCTTGTCTAATGATATTGAAAAAAATCTACAGCACCCACTTAATGGTATTCGTGATGTTTTGCTAGAATCAGGACAGGATGATATTAACATTACTGCTGCAGTTCGTACAGGAGATACACCGGCTTCTGAACGTGCAAAAATGATTAGAAAGCCTCCACATATTCTGGTAACAACACCAGAATCATTATATTTATTATTAAGTTCAAACTCCGGACGAAATTTATTATCCGATGTTCGAACTGTAATTATAGATGAAATACATTCTCTAGCGAGTAATAAACGTGGTGCGCATTTAACGTTATCTCTGCAACGATTAAATGCACTTTGTGTGCGTTTTCATGGCGCAATTCCTACTCGGATTGGAATATCTGCAACTCAAAAACCGATTGAATTAATGGCGCAATATTTAGTTGGTCAACAACAAAAATGTAACATTATTGATGTAGGCTTTAAACGGGAACGAGATCTTGCTATTTCATTAACAAGCTCGCCGCTTGATGCTGTTATGTCTAATGAAGTTTGGGATGAGATTTATGATCATTTAGAAAAATATACAGAACATCACCGTACCTGTTTAGTTTTTGTAAATACTCGAAGACTTGCAGAACGGGCTGCACACCATTTATCAGATCGAATTGGCGAAGAATTTGTAACAGCACACCATGGTAGCTTATCTCGTGAACATCGACTTAATGCTGAGAAGAGACTTAAAAATGGTGAGCTCAGAATTTTATTTGCTACTGCGTCACTCGAACTCGGTATTGATATTGGTGATATTGATTTAGTTGTACAATTGGGTTCACCCCGTTCTATCGCTACATTCCTACAACGTGTTGGTCGCTCAGGTCATAATTTAAATGCAATCCCAAAAGGAAGATTATTTCCATTATCTCGAGATGATTTGGTGGAATGTACAGCCTTACTCGATGCAATAAAACGGGATGAACTTGATCTGATAATAATACCATCACAACCTCTTGATGTTTTAGCACAACAAATAGTTGCCGAGGTCGCCAATCTAGAGTGGTCAGAGCAAAACTTGTTTGAATTATTCAAATCTGCTTTCCCATATCGCGCATTAACATCTGAAACATTTAGTCAGGTTGTAAAAATGCTTGCTGATGGATATTCTACACGCCGTGGGCGTCGATCAGCTTACTTACACCGCGATGTTGTTAATGGAATGTTACGCCCTCGTCGTTCAGCCCGTCTTGTTGCACTGACTAATGCAGGTGCGATTCCTGATCATTTTGATTATTCAGTAATTTTACAACCATGCGGAAGTCTTATTGGCAACCTCAATGAAGATTTTGCATTCGAGAGTATACCCGGTGACATATTTCAACTTGGTAATACATCGTATCGTATGCTTAAAATAGAACAAGGAAAAGTTTATGTTGAAGACGCCCACGGTTTACCACCAAACATTCCTTTTTGGTTTGGTGAAGTACCCGGTCGAACCGATGAATTATCTTTTGCAGTTTCACGGTTAAGACAGTTTATTAGTGATAATTTAAAAAAAGGTGACGAATACACCAAACAACAGTTAATTAATGTATATGACTTAACTGAAAGTGCTGCCCAGCAATTATCAGATTATATGTCCGTTGCATTTACCGCTTTTTCCAATTTTTTGCCAACACAAAAGCAAATTATATTTGAACGTTTTTTTGATGAAACAGGTGATATGCATCTGGTTATTCATGCTCCATTTGGTTCAAGAATAAATCGTGCATGGGGTTTGTCACTTCGAAAACGATTTTGCCGTAAATTTAATTTTGAATTACAAGCAGCCGCTACTGATGATAATATTGTGCTATCACTTGGACCAACACATAGTTTTCCGCTTGCAGAGGTACAACATTATTTACACAGTAATAGTGTTAAAGATATTTTAATTCAGGCATTACTCGATGCCCCCATGTTCGCGACTCAATGGAGATGGAGTTGTAATATTTCATTAGCTGTTCCTCGCAATCGAAACGGTAAACGAATTCCTGCCCAATTTCAACGTAATAATGCCGAGGATTTAATAGCTGTTATTTTTCCTGATCAAATTGCTTGTCTGGAAAACATTACAGGCCAACGGGAAGTACCTCAACACCCTTTGGTTGATCAAACAATACATGATTGTTTACATCATTGGATGGACATCAATGGTTTAATTACTATTTTAACGGATTTACAACAAGAAAAAATAAACGTTATTTGTTGTGATCTAACCAGTCCTTCACCATTAGCGAATGAAATTATCAATGCCCGAACTTATGCATTTCTTGATGATGCTCCAGCGGAAGAACGCCGAACCCTGGCTATTCAGCGCCGAGCAGCTCAGGATCCACGATCAGCCAAAGATTTAGGTATTCTTGATGTAGATGCAATTCGGCTTGTACAACAAGAAGCGTGGCCAAGCCCCCGTAATGCTGATGAATTGCATGACGCCCTGCTCGTAATGGGTTTTCTGACTGAATCAGAATGTCTAACAGGTCCAAAACATTTTAATTTTTCCAGCATTTACTCTACACAACAGTATTTTAATGAATTAATGGATCAAAATCGAGCTACACGAGTTTATATAACCAATAATGCAGATGAATGTTTGTGGGTTTGCGCTGAAAGATTAACTGAAGTTTTAAGTTTATACGATAATGTTCAGTATCAACCAGAAATTAATTTGATTAACACAACTACAAATGATACCGATACCTGCTTAACTGATATTATTCGCAGTCGACTTGAAGGCCTAGGTCCCGTAACAACTAAAGAACTCGCAAAACCTTTAAAAATTCAGGAATCTGGAATTGAGCAATCTCTTATCGCTTTAGAGCAACAAGGTTTTGTAATACGAGGTAATTTTATCACTAGTGAATTAAATTCTAACACTGTTCAATGGTGTGAACGTGGATTATTGGCTCGAATCCACCGCTATACTTTAAAACGGCTAAGAGCAGAAATTGAACCCATTTCACCATCACAATTAATGCTTTTTTTATTTCATTGGCAACGACTTGATGATCCACTAGAAGGTAAACAGGCATTACCATTTATAATAAGTCAATTAGAGGGTATTTCTGTTGCAGCCTTATCCTGGGAAAAAGTTGTGTTACCAGCAAGATTAAGTGATTACTCCCCACATTGGCTGGATCAATTATGTGTTAGTGGTTATTTATCCTGGTTACGATTATTTCCTGTAAAAACAAAGAATCAGGATACACGTTTTTTGTCTCCTCTTAGAAGTACACCTGTTAATCTACTACCTAGAGAGCACTTGCACCATTGGATTCAAAGCAATTCAAATTTTGATGCTATTTCACGAAGTTCAGATGCCCAAAAATGTTATGAGATATTGAATTCAGATGGTGCATTATTTTTTAATGACATTGTTATCAAAGTTGGGTTATTAAGTACCCAGGTTGAAAATGCACTTGGTGAGCTTGTGATTCGTGGTGAAGTTACCTCTGACAGTTATTCAGGCTTACGAATATTAATAAAACCGAGTAAACGAAAACCCGGGTTTATGAGCCGTCGTATGAAAACGCTGTTATCTGAAAATAGAATTGATGATGCGGGTCGGTGGTCACTTATATTAAAAAATAATAATTTAAAATCAGATAATTATACTGAAAAACAAATTGAACATATCGCTAGAACCTTGCTGTTACGCTATGGAATAGTATTTAGAAAATTATTAGATCGAGAAAATAATTTACCCAGCTGGCGTGAATTATTATATTGTTACCATCGATTAGAAGCCAGAGGTGAAGTTCGTGGTGGTCGCTTCGTTGCTGGATTTAGTGGTCAACAATTTGCCTTAAAAGAAGCGATTACAACACTACGTCAATTAAACCGTATTGATTCAATAAGTAATAAAGCAATTATTATATCCGGTTCTGATCCGTTAAACTTAACAGGAATAATAACACCTGGGGAACGGATTCCTGCATTACAAACCAACAGAATTATCTATGAAAACGGCATTCCTGTTGCTTATTCTTTAAATGGGAAAATTCACTTTAACGGTGAGCTGGAATCTCATAAAAAAGAAGAACTACGGAACAAATTGTTGAATATTAAGAATAAACGAATATTAAATTAACCTGAGCTGCGTATAAGCAAATTAGTAGTTTAAATTCGGCCACGAAATCGCGATAGCCCTATCAAGACACGCAAAAAATTGCCATCCATGGCTCGCTCGAGTGCCGCGTCCTGCGGCACACGGTCTTGATAGGGCTATCCCAATTCCATGTCCTCACTTTCGTTGTTTATAAAGTCGACTTTGCTTTCTTAATTTTTCTACACAGCTTAGTCTCAATTAAGATTTTATTTCATATTATATTAATCATAATTATTTTATTGCGACCAGCAGCGTTGTAATGATCCTGTTCCTGTACTGGTTTTAATACCGACATTGGTAATAGAAAAACTTGAACATTCTGAATCTGCACTCGCATTTAATTCACTTGCTGTTAAAGTATATGATACGGGTTTATTGTTCGAATCAACTTCAAACACTGGTGTTATAGTAAATAATTTTTTAGTATCAATACTCTTTGAAATATCTAACACGCAACCACTATAATCGTTTGGCTGATTGTTTAAAAAACATTTTTCAAGTTGTGCTCGAGCTTGTAATAAACTTGAAATTGCCATCACTCTATTTTTTTTCCTGGATTGAGATTCATAAAGTGAATATGAAATTGAGCTTAAAATACTAATAATAGCAATAACGATCATTAATTCTATTAAAGTCATTCCTGAATATTTTTTATTATACTGATTTTCTGTAAAATTACATTTTATGGGCGTATGTCGATCCATGCTCTTCTTCCAAAATCTAGATTGGTATTGCCAATCGTACCAATTTTTGAACTATCTTGTGTAATTACAGGACGGGTAATGGTAGTAGGTTGATTCAGATTATCACCAGTACCTGGCCGCTTCACGTAATCTGCTAATTTATTATATTCTGTATTATAGTCTTTCTGTGCCTGATCTATTTTAATTTGATCCCCAGTTGCGATTGCATTGTCCAGTTTTTGTTTTGCTTTACCAAGAGCCGTTGTAGGGTCATTCACATATATTGCAAGTTGTGCCGGTGTAATACCAGCAATTTCAAATGCCCTGGCTTTAGCCCACTGGGCATCACCATAGCAGGGTTTTAGACCAAAATTTAATTCGTATAATGTACCAAAATGCCAAAATAAAGTTGATTCGAATAAAAATGCCTTGTTTTTTACTCCTATTCCAGTACTTGAACCAGCATTATCGGCATATAAACCACCATATATTACACCTGCTTCTTTTAAATAAATATCAACACCGTATACCGGAACTTTTAATTTAAGATCGCCTGGTTTTTGTTTAACTACCGTTGAAGGATTAAGTATATAGTTATTAACATCAATTAATTGCGTTATTAATGCCCCATTTCGCCATCGACCATTTGTAATACTAGATGATTTGTTTACACAACTCGTTTGTGTTGGATGTAAACCACCATCAATAATAGCGCGATCATTAAAAGAATTTGTAAATTTACCAGTCCCTGCATTTACAGTTGTTAATATTTGATCAAGAGTATAAATAAGTGATTTTCCACTATTATTATCCACCATCATACTCCTGAAATCTGTTGGAACAGCACCTGCTGCTTTCCAGGCATCCAGTTTTTGTTGAATTAATTTCTGGTAAACAACAACACTCCAGCTTTCATTACCAATGTTTAATTCACTGCCTGGTGATAAATCTGCATTTGCTATGATTACAAAAAATTCGGTTGAATTTCCTATTCCCACTTCGGTCACTCGATTTAACTTTAATTTTGTAGCTCGGGTGTTATCATCTGCACGATTTTGTTTACAGTAGGATTCAAGGTTTAAATAATCAATCTCAACCGTACCATGAGCCTTATCATACTCATGTTGATGTCCATCAGTGCCGCCTGATAAACCATCTTGACTTTTAGCGTTACCTGCAGGTATTCCGCCTAATCGTTGGAATGGTGAATTTGTAGATGGTGGAATCGCAATACCTGCAGCATCAACTGGAATACCTGCTGAACGATCTCCTGTTACATAACAATAGCGATCTATTATATTACTAGCTGAACTACCACCAGAAGGAGAATCAGTATCAACATCGATATGCCCTCCAACAAATCCCGAAGTACAGTTTGATTCACATGTTTTTATTATCGGTAAAGTAAGACCATTAATAAAATTAGCATCAATACCATTTGTTACCCTTGCAATTAACTGCCTTGAAAAAGAACCTGTACCTTGTTTTATTGCAACTGGAATATCCCCTGGTGCTAGTTGTTTACCTGTTACATCTACCTTAAAATTAACGGTGTCAGTAGCATCAAAAATATTATCTTCATTCAAATCATAATATATATTTCGTACTGTACCATCATAATAATCCAGTTGTATTAACCAGGCTTCTTTTGATACAGGATTAATTGACATAACTTGAAATCGAGCTGCACGTAAATTTGGATCTAACACAACACGTTCACCCGCCGGTAAATCAACTTTCCAACCATCTTTAGATACCCAGTCTACTGGTAATAGTGGGTTAACTATAGTGCGTAGTGTAACAATCCTGGCTGTATCTGGATTCGTGTAAGTGAAATCTGGAGATAAGGTCTGGGATACTAAATTAGTACTACTTATAAATGTTGCTGTGTCAAAATCTCTAATACCGTAAACAGATTGAATTGAAATATCATTAACATCAGTTTCACTTAGTAAACTTCCTGTTCCAAATAATACAATTCGACCGCCAATAGGATGGTTTGTTATTTTTGGCGCAGTTGTAATTGGCTTATTTGAACCAGCACTAAATAATTTATCTGCTTTTGTTTTAGTGTTTAAATCAAATCGATATAGATTGCCCTGCAGATCACCCGCGTAGGCAAAATCTACAGCACCATCGCCATTAGTATCGATTAATGTTGGTCGTGAAAGTCCATTTGTTGTAACTGCATTATCAGCTTCTATCGTTGTTACTACTCCGCTACTACTTATTAGCAATAAACTTGCAGTAGCATTAGTACTGCCATAACCATTCCCCGTAATTACATACCAGTTACCGTCTGATAATTTAGCAATCTCAGACTTATCATAAATATATCCTATATCAGGATTACTACCATCCAATTCCCAGAGTACTTTAGTATCATTAATTGCAGTACTAGATTGATTGGTTAAGTCCGGGTTACTAATATCTAGAGCAAATAAACCTTTACCACCAGCGCCAAGTGAGCCGACTAAAATACTATGCCAGTTTAAATTTCCAAAATTCATATCACCAGCAGATAACCCACCATCA
>JBGMQW010000045.1:0-20187 GCA_048060815.1 Thiohalomonadales bacterium
GCTCAAGTTCCCCAAGACTGTCTTCGCGGTAAGGGTGTATCGAAGCTATCCATTCGAATTGATCGGGATATTTAGTTGCCAGTTTAAGCGCATATTTGTTTGGGGTATAAAAGGTACTGTATTCTTTTACGATTTCGGATTTTTCATTATGATAATAATCAAATGCCAGTAAACAAAATCGAAAACCTTTAGGCATATCTTTATGCAGTAGTAATAAACGATTCACAAAGGCTTCATCGAATGTTTCTGTTGTCACAGGTTCAGCGCATGAACCGTTAATATATAACTTGAATTGAGTGTATAAAACGGGATGAAGAATAGTTTTCATATTTGGATTTATCCAGATTCCCGAATCACTATCACCCAGACCAACTAAATGCGTATGACAATCCCATAGCTGTTTTGTATCAATCCCTTCCCAGGTGGCGCTTAGTAATTTATGTTCCCGTAATTCTTTTGGTAGACCGGTTTTGTAACAGGGGTTAGTAAAACCATAGCGAGGCATATATTGACAACCGCTGCTTAGAGCAATTCCTGACAGCCCCAGAGTTTTTAAAAAATCACGTCGGTTCATTTAAAGTAACCGGTTTTGCAAATTCAATTTCCATCGAGTTTGCGAGTTTTAATATTGCCATCATAATAATTTGGCGCTCCCTGAGCTCTGCATGAATATCAGAAACTGTTAAAAAGAAACTTACCAAAATTTCGAGACCATATGTCGCAAAGCCTTTAAATGCAATCTGAATATTGTCACTGCTGGTAAATTCATTTTCTGTAATAATTGCATTAATCTCTGTAACAAAATTTTCGATTTTTTGTGCATCGGTATTAAATTTAATATAAAACGTGGTGCGAATACGACGTAAATCCCGCATTCCCATATTATCCACCAAGGTATTAACGAGTGTATCACTTGGAATAGAAAGAACCGAATTATAAAATGTCCTGATTCGTGTACTGCGAAAACCCACACTTTCAACTACACCTTCAGAATTACCCGCTTTTATCCAATGACCAACCTTAAACGGCTTCTCAAACATGATCACAAGAGAACCAAGTAAATTTGCTACACTGTCTTTTGCGGCAAATGCGATCGCAACACCACCAACGCCTAAACCGGTTATAATAGAATATGCCGGGATTCCAAGGCGTTGGGACCCAACCACCACAACTGTAATAGCCAGAATAAAACTGATTAGTCGAAAACCTAATCGAATCAGTTGACTATCAATGCTACCAGATATTAAATTTTTTGACTGCACTATTAATTCTGAAACAAGATTACCACTCGACCACACTATCCATGTAAAGCAGATAGTGAAAATTGTCCATAAGGTTAATGTGAACGGTGCAAATAAAACTTCACTAATACGTAAATTTTCTTCAAGAATTTGAATAACATAAGGAATTAATAACAACAGGCTTCCAGGCCATGCCAACCTGGCCCAATGTTTTCGCAGTTGGTTGGTATTATCATTGGTGGACCAGCGAGCGACAAGCCGATGAGTAAATATAACAATACTTATAGTCAATAATAATAACAGAATGATACCAAGCCAGCGCCAAACAGGCTGATCAAGAATAATGTATGTTAACCAATCGGGTAAGTTTTGAAGCCATCGATAGGGTATGATATTCCTAAGACCTCCAGCTCCATAATGGTAATCCTCATAGAGCCCCGGTATTGATTCGGTTTTATAGGGTAGATTTTTTACACGAGCATAAAATTCTGAAAGTTGTGCAACAGTTTCCGGTGAAAATAAATATTCACCTGCTCTGGAACCTTTTTCGACACGTGACAAAGTGATATCAGTTCCAGGAATAGTCCAGTGTTTAAATTCGAACCCCTCCATTTCTTCAATGCCGGGAATGCTTTCCATATCTGGCAACTCAATTCGAGCAAGAATTTCAGCAAGCTCCAATACTTTATCCAGAGCCAGTTTCTGGGTAAGTGCTGTGGGTAATTCACTCAGGTTTAATGTTCGTTTTGCATAGTCAACCCGGATAAATTGTGCCTTCAGGGTTTCCTCCTCCTGTTCAGTTAAATAATATCGACTTGATCTTATATAAGAATTCCCTACAGATATAAATGTTGTGAAGGCTACATTCACTGAGTCAATAAAGCTTTTCAAAGTATCTCTTGGACTTTTAGTATCAATAGTTTTTAGTGGTTCTAAATCCTCAGCTAAAGAGAAATTACTACAAAAGGACAAAACACTTAAAAGTGCAAATTGGAGAAATATTTTTTTTAACATTTAATTATTTAAGTCGGTGAATAATGTTTAAAATCGAAAAGTTAAACCAGCGTTAGCTTCTAATTGAAACATGGCACTACCGGATATCGAGATTAGACAACCACCCGGACCACAAAATACAGCAGATGAGTCACTAAAAAATGTCATATAACCACGAGCGCCTATCATTAATGCAATTCTTTTAGTTAGAAAAAATTTACTGCCACCGCCAATACTAAAAGAAAACTTTGTCGTTGAATTATATCCTTCTGGACTGAAATGCGTTCCGCCAATCGTCGCACCAAAAAATGGTCGCATTTTATCTTTAATCCAGATTTGATTACCACCAATATGAAAATATTCAACATCTACTCCGAATAGTGGGTTCGTTACACCTGGTTCGAAAGTAATCATGTTCGTTTTCTGTTGACTGTATAACAAAGTTATTTGCTGGTATTTTCCATAATCAAAATCTACAACCAGTCCGATAGTCTCAGTTTCTTCTAATTCAAGTTTTGTCGAATTAGTAGAATTTTCAAAATCACCGCCAATGCGATAACCCACCATCGGTGTTATCTCAACTTCAGCAATAGCTATACTAATCTGTGATAAAAATAAAATAAAATAAAGAAAAAAATTTGTGAATGTATTTTTAAATAACATTTAGTTAGAACTCCCGGTTTTATAATTTTAAAGCTCGTCCAAAGGACGTCTGTTATCAAGTTAGTTTCAATAAAGGACAGTGAGAAACAGATTACCTACCTTAATAAGCTACAGTTCCATATGTTGCAGTAATAATAACGGATAATAAAACCAATAATCATACTACTGTTATAATTCGTGTAATTCGAGTTTTTTATTGATTATTTTCTGTTTTTTTAACGTCAGTAACTTAAAATAGTGATTTGCGATATTGAATTCATTAGTTTTAAAGTGTATAAATATTAACCAAAATAGAGTTCTGATATATGAGCCTAAATATAGGTCAAATACTTTCTAATCATAGTAATTAATAATAATATTTTTATAAAGTCTACTATAA
Organism: Thiohalomonadales bacterium; assembly: GCA_048060815.1. Classification (GTDB taxonomy): domain Bacteria; phylum Pseudomonadota; class Gammaproteobacteria; order UBA6429; family Thiohalophilaceae; genus CAYQUC01. Next base: position 3,277 of record JBGMQW010000045.1, read on the forward strand.
AAAAATAGTATAACGCACTAAATTCATTATCAATACAACGATAGTAAAATATCAATTGTAATGTAAAAGGAATGCAGTTATCGTAGTTTATTTTAATAAATTATAATTAATAAAAATAATAGTAATAGGGAATGGTCATGAATAAATTCATTAAATCACAATTTTTTAAACTCAACGTTATAATATTATTAAGTTCACTAGTCTCAATCACAACTGCCAATGAAAAATTACCGGATCGCTGGGGGGTTAGTTTGGGAGCCTTTAAGGTCGATTCCATTAATACTACTGCCAATGTTGCACCTAAAAATTTAGCTGTTCCGCTTGGACTCAATATCGATCTGAACCGTAATCTTGATGTCAATGATAGTGATAATTCTTTTCGTTTTGACAGTTATTACCGGTTTACTGACCGCCATAAAATCACATTAAGCTATTTACAAATGAAGGTGACTGGTGAAAAAACTCTTAATGAACAATTTGACTGGGATGGACAGACCTATTATGCAGGTGCAAGAATTGGCAGTTACTTTGAAAACAAAACCGTCAAAGTGGGATATTTATTTTCGTATCATCACACTGACAAGGTTGAGCTAGCGATTGGTGGTGGGTTACATATTAGCACATTTGGTATCGGACTAGATCTGATAGCACAAGCTCAAGGGCAAACAATGCCTGCCAATTTCGAAACTTCAGCAAATCTGGATATTACCACACCACTTCCGTACTTATCAGTTCTGATTGAATACCAAATCAGTCCGCGTTGGTCCTTTAAATGGAAATACGATGCACTTAATCTGTCATTTAATAATATTAGTGGTACTATGTTTGACTCTTTCTCTAGTGTTGAACACCGTACTTTTAAGAATGTTGGTTTCGGACTCGGTTTAAATACCTTTCGTATCAATATTGAAGGTGATAATTCATCAGCTTACTATAGAATTAATTCCAGCTATGACGGCCTTATTCTTTTCGTTAAGGGATATTTATAGGGCTTTAAAAAACTCATTAGAAATTACGAAATCAGGCAGCCGATCGGAGATCAGTCGGTGATTTTCCGGTCCAGCGTTTAAACGCCCGGGTAAAGTTACTGGTTTCGGAAAAACCTAATAAGTAGCTGATTTCGGTAATACTTAAATCTGAATTTTGTACGTACTGAGTGGCGAGATTACTACGGGTTTCCTCCAGAACCTTTTTATAACTGGTTCCGATTTGTGCCAATTTACGTTGTAAACTGCGTTTACTGACATGAAGTTCACTCGCAATCATATCTTCGTTGACCGCGCCCGATGACAATAAATCCACCAACGCAACTTTTACCTGATTGACAATATCATCCCGATCCAGTTTAGCAAGATGCTGCATAATAATTTTGTCATTGCTATGTGCCAGTTCGGCATTGGCACTGGATAGTTTTTGTTCCAACATATTAGCATGAAAAATAAAACCGGGCATTTTTGCTGAAAATGTAATCGGTGCACCAAAATATTCAATAATTTGTTGCTCGTAATCGGAATCAGGCCTTCTAAGTAATACTGTTTTAGGTGCAAACTCATCACCATAACTGATGCGGCATAATTTTATTAGTGATGCTAAAACAGCATCCGCCGCTATAAGTGGAATATCATGGTGTACATCCGATTTTAAATTAATGCCAAGCTCATAAGTATTGTCGATTTTTGTAAAAAAAACTTCAACGCCATTACTCAGCAGACGAACATAACGTTGATACCGTAACAGCGCATCTTTTAACGAATTACTCGCAAACCAGGAATAACCCAATGCATGAAATGTTGTCGGTTGAAGATAATTAACCACTTTTAGTCCAAAACACGGATCATCCACTTCTGCATCCAGGATATTCCAGAGCTTTACCATCGTACTATAGGGGTACCGACCATTCGGGTCATTCAGTTTAGCCAGATCCGCATCGGCGCGTTTAAATAATTCTTTGGTATTAATTCCTTCTGCCTCGGCTGCCTTTGCGATAACCACGGCCCATGTTGATATTGTTGATGGATACATTTTCCAGTTCCCTCCTATGAGTCAGTTTCACGTGACGGCCAGAAATGTTCAAACACGATTAACGAAAAAACCACATACACGGTTGCGAGTAAAATAAGTAACAAACGTGTAATAAAAACTGAGCTAAAGTCTGCACCTTCTGCCTGGCTAGAATTAACCAGTATATAAAATGTTGAAAAACACGATGCATAATACATTGCATTGGGTTTATCTGAAAAACTGTTACTTGCAATAACCAGGGTAGTTACTAACATTAATACAATAAAAAAATGGTACTCTGGTACTACAATAATTAACGAGTAAAAGACAAAAGCAAACATACCACCAATCAGTGCAGATTTCATCGTTTTCACCCCCGCGGCTTTGCCTTTGTTGATTTCCGGAGACATTATAAACATAGCAGTAAATACCATTACCAGTAGCATATTCGTCATATTAAATGACAACATCAGTACCACTATTGGTAATACTGCAGCCGTACTTTTTAAAGCAGCTTTTGCAGCTGGTCTGGAATATCCGCGTTGTAATCCGGGGGATTTCGGTAATGCAGGTGTCCCGGGCTGATCAGGGACAATAAAGTATGCGAGCCATACTATAATAACAGTTGCCCAACCCGAAAATATAAATCCGGAAGCAAAACCGAATGCCAGGCCTTCGCTGTTGTTACCTAACATCGGTAAAATTAAAAGAGCAAGTATCGACATTAATACTAACCAGAATGAAGCGCCACGATTTAACATGTAATACAAATTAAATAATATCAACCCAAGCATAGGGACATAAACCAAAGGAAACGGCAGCAAAAACAATGTGAACACACTACCAAGAGCAAATGCAGAAAGGGTATAAAGCATATTAGTCAGGCCTACGCGCAAACCGGGGTTCGGAATAGGCAATGTCAAAAAAACAGCAGATAATATCGGAACCAAAAATGCTAATGGCCAGTTAATCGCGCTGCTAATTGTTACAGCCAGTGTAACCCCTATTGTAAAACGCATAATGCGGATATTTTTCGGATCACTGCGAATGTCGCAGAAAAATTTCCAGCGTTTAATGTTAAAGTTTGCACTCATTACTTTTAATAAATATAGGAAAACAAACTCATCACACGGATCCATATCCAACCCAGGGCATTAACAATCCAGTTGTTACCGGTGTAAATCAGTACATCAACCTGTCCGCCGATACGGCGTAATCCACGCGCACTATCATCATTAAAGTTGATGATCACCGGGAAACGTTGCGCATCCCGTAACCAGCCACTCTCACCTTGAATCGTTTCCAGCTCCCCGACTGCACCGCCAGATGATTGTTTGATTGCAAAACCAAGACTGCTGACAGTGCCTTTAAAAATTCTACCCGGTGCAATATCAAGAGCAATATCAACTTCATTACCGGGTTTAATATTGGCAACGCTATTTTCACGCAGGTGTGCCTGAATCCAGATTTCATCCGAACTGATAAAGGTCATTACTGCAGTGCCTTTTTTAGCGTAATGCCCGATATCGATATTTAAATTGGTAATACCCCCATCTGACGGCGCATAAATTTTAGTTCGGGAAAGATCAAGTTGCGCTTTTTTTAATGCTGTGAAAGCGGATTGTATTTTGGGATTATCCTGCCCCTTTTGACCCAGGGTTGATTTGGCTTTTGTTAATTCCGATTGGGCACTACCGACTTTCGCCTTTGCGGTTGCGACTGCTGCAATAGCTTTATCTCCTTCAAATTTTGCTAATATACCTTTTTTAACCACTTCGAAGATACGTTTACTTTGTACCTCCATGTGATGTAAATTGGCTTGAGCTTCAACAAGTTTGGCTTGTGCTGTTGCGACGGATGCAGTATCTGCTCCAATATCCTGGCCGGCAATTTGCAACGTCGATTCTGCTTGTTGCACAGCGAGTTGGTAATCCACAGGATTTATTTCCAGCATCATATCACCGGATTTTACAAAGTCATTCTGACTAACATTAATAGTCGTAACGTTACCTGATATCTGAGGCACTATCGGAACCACATAAGCTTGTACCCATGCCTGATCGGTCCATGGCGCTATGCGATCGGCAATAATGTACCAGACAAATAAAAACGCTACGATGTACAGAATAATTTTAGTCAGGCGTTTGACTGGATCAGGTTTCTGTTCAACCGGAATTTTTGTGTCTGTGATTTCAGCAGGAGACTCTGCTATGACTGATTCTGTCATTTTATATATTCCTGTTTCATTTTTTTGTGTTGCCTGTTTAATAAATTCTGATTAATTTTATTAGTAGATTATTATAAGTCAAAATTATTTTTCCTCTGGATGATATCCCGATATTTTTGCGCCAATTAAACTCGCCACTAAAATTGCCATGTAAAATACCCCCACAATCGCTTCCATAAAAACCAGAAAACGCGCTAACGGCATTACCGGACTTATATCGCCGTAACCTAATGTTGTAAGGGTGACAAAGCTGTAATACGACACAACAGGAAAATTCACATACCAGGATGCAGCGGTCAGACCGTTAAATGCAACAGGATTCAGTTCCAGTATTAATAAATAAAGTATCGTCCAACTCAGCCCTAGTAATAAATAAATACAAATCGAACCAATTACTTTATGACCATCAATTACCCCGGTAAACAACACCTGTCTTGCAGCAAGATAGGTAGTCCAGATAAAAAAACCCAGTAATATTATTAGCTGAAGAATTTCAAGTTCGGCGATATCGAATAAATAATTGATAAAAACAATAATCAGCAGCGCGACAATAAAACCAATCCCGCTACGAAACCATGTCTTATTGGACTTGAGGCTCCAGATACCAATAATAAGGGTTAATATTATTGTTGCCGGTACAAGTCGCTGCCCGTGATCAGAAAAAAATTCATCTACAATCGCACTCGAAAATAACAACAAGACCAACGCAATGGTTAAATACGAAAAATTATTTTCAGTAGATAATGGTTTTACCATTTGATAATATTATCCCAATATGTTTTATAATGACAGTCGTATGTGATATTTTATCTATGGTCGTGATTAAGTCCCACTCAATAAAGCCACTGCCATCACCGCGACACCTTCACCTCTTCCAGTAAAACCCATCTTCTCGGTGGTAGTTGCTTTTATGTTTACACAACTTAAACCTGCCTCCATATCCGAAGACAGGTTAAGTTGCATGTCATCAATGTGTGATGCCATTTTGGGTTGTTGTGCAATAATGGTGATATCAACATTTTCAATTCTAAAATGTCGTTCGTGCATTAATTTAACGACATGTTTGAGTAATATTCGACTGTTAATATTTTTAAATTCGTCTTTAGTATCGGGAAAGTGGTGGCCAATATCCCCCATGCCCATTGCACCGAGTAAGGCATCACATAATGCGTGTATTACCACATCGCCATCGGAATGAGCCAGAAATTTTTTATTATAAGGTATTGTTACTCCACCCAGAATGATATTCTTACCCCGGGTAAATTTGTGTGCATCAAAGCCGTTGCCGATTCTAAACATAGTATTATATCCTTACACTATTAATTATTTTTTAAATAAAATTCAGCTAACGCCAAATCTTCCGGACGTGTAATTTTGATATTACTGGAACTACCTTCAATAAGTAAAGCCTGATACCCTTTTGCTTCGAGTGCTGAGGCCTCATCGGTAATAACTGTGTTATTATTAATGGCAGATTGTAATGCATCGACCAACATATTATAACGAAACATTTGTGGTGTAAGTGCATGCCATAAATATTGTCGTTCAGTAGTATGCAATATTTTACCATAGGAGTTTGCGCGCTTCATGGTGTCGTGTACTGGTACTGCAAGCAACCCTCCAATGTCATCCTGTATAACTTTATTTATTAATTTTGAAATATCGTCTAACGATAAACAAGGTCGAGCAGCATCGTGTACTAATACCCAGTCGTTTGGTTTGCATTCATTTGATAGCTTTTTTAAGGCATTAAATACCGATTGAAAACGCTCGGCACCACCTTCGGCTGTTATTATTGTTTTATTGTTAATAGACCGGTGGTTTGGCCAATACTCGTCAGTAGTTGATATTGCGACTACTACACCTTTAATAGATTGATGTGAGGTTAATTTTTCCAGGGTATAGTCTAAAATTGTTTTATTGGATATTTTTAGATATTGTTTCGGGGTGCTTTGTAACATGCGAGAACCGATACCCGCGGCAGGAACGATGGCCCAATATTTTGGTGTAGCTTGAGATTTATTATCGGACATTTTATTTGCTTAAATCATGGATGTAAAAAAATTAAATCACAAACTTTTATAATCTTAGCTATGCCTTCGCCCTTTGGGAGAATATCAGGATAAGAGGATAAAAATTAGTTTGCCTTTTCTATTAAGTTTTTACCCTCACCCCAGCCCTCTCCCTAAAAGGGAGAGGGGGTTAAAGGCAGTAGTTTATAATAGTTTATGTAATTATATTACGGTTATTTTTTCTTTGATAATTCAGGATCGACAAGTTGAATAAATGTTTCACCTTCTTTAATCATTCCTAATTCACTTCGGGCTCGTTCTTCGACTGCTTGCTTGCCTTTTTTAAGATCTAATACTTCTCCGGCTAATGCACTATTTCGCTCTTTTAGTTTCTGGTTTTCCTGTTCTTGTACTTCAACCGTTTTTTCCAGTTTCCAAAATGTTATTAAACTACTTTCTCCAAACCACAAGTCATATTGTAGTATCAGAATTAAAACCAGCAAAATAGCAATCAAATATCTCATCCTAGCCACTTAAATGTTTAAACGCTTTTTTGCCGGGGTATATTGCTTTATCACCCAGACTTTGTTCAATTCGTATTAATTGATTGTATTTGGCTACACGATCAGAACGTGACATTGAACCGGTTTTAATTTGCCCAACAGCAGTTGCTACAGCAAGATCCGCTATCGTAGTATCTTCTGTCTCACCTGATCGATGTGATATTACTGCGGTATATCCCGATTTTTTTGCGAGATCAATTGCTGCTAATGTTTCTGTTAATGTGCCAATTTGATTAACTTTTATAAGAATCGAATTTGCAATATTTTTATCAATACCTTGCTGGAATATTTTTGTGTTAGTAACAAACAGATCATCACCGACTAATTGCACTTTGTCTGCTAATCGTTCTGTGTGTAATTTCCAGCCATCCCAATCACCTTCATCCAGGCCATCTTCAATACTGATTATTGGATATTTATCTACCCATGATTCAAGTAAATCGGTAAGTTCTGCTGCAGATAAAACTTTGTTTTCTGAGCTTAAATGGTATTTCCCGTCTTTATAAAATTCACTCGCGGCGACATCAAGACCTATAAAAATATCTACGCCCGGTTTATAACCGGCTTTTTTAATGGCTTCGATAATTACTTCAAGAGCTGATTCATTTGATGGTAAATCAGGGGCAAAACCACCTTCATCACCCACTGCTGTATTCATCCCTTTGGCAGTTAAAACTGATTTTAAATTATGGAAAATTTCTGAACCATATCTAACCGCTTCTGAAAAGCTTGGTGCGCCAACCGGTATCACCATAAACTCTTGAAAATCGACACTATTATTTGCATGTGAGCCACCATTAATGATATTCATCATCGGTACTGGTAATACAAAGTTATCGTCTTTAGATAGATAGGCATAGAGTTCTTTATGTTCTGATGTCGCTGCAGCTTTTGCACATGCTAATGAAACTGCCAACAATGCATTTGCACCAAGTTTACTTTTGTTTTCTGTACCGTCCAGGTCCAGCATGATGTTATCAATTGTTTCTTGTTGAGTAACATCTTTACCTTTTAAGGCATTATTAATGTCAACATTAATATTTTTTACTGCAGTTAATACCCCTTTCCCCATATAACGCGATTTATCGCCATCACGTAATTCTATTGCTTCACGTGAACCTGTTGATGCACCTGATGGTACGGCTGCACGCCCCATAATTCCGGATGTTAAATAAACATCGGCTTCTACTGTCGGATTTCCTCGTGAATCGATAATCTCGCGAGCTATAATTTTTTCAATAATTGTTTTTGACATTTAAGTTATTTTTCCTGATTTTTTTATACATTCTTAGTCACATAAAATCGTTTTCGATAAATCCTGTTGATTTTACTGCGCTATCAATGGCTTTTAACGTTATTAGTAATTCTTTTATACGATCTAATGGCCATGAATTTGGTCCATCACTTAATGCTTTGGCCGGATCAGGGTGGGTTTCCATAAAAACTCCTGATATGCCTGCTGCCATTGCTGCACGCGCAAGCACCGGTACAAACTCCCGTTGTCCACCGGATGTGCCACCCTGCCCACCGGGTTGTTGCACTGAATGAGTTGCATCAAACACCACCGGACAATTTGTATTGCGCATTGTTGCCAGACCACGCATATCAGACACCAGAGTATTATAACCAAATGATACTCCACGATCACATACCATTATTTGTTCGTTACCAACTTCTTTGGCTTTAGCTACAACATTAATCATATCGCCCGGGGCGAGGAACTGGCCTTTTTTTATATTGACCGGTAAATTTTGTGATGCGACATTTTGTATAAAATTGGTTTGACGACATAAAAATGCCGGCGTTTGCAAAACATCCACCACGGCGGCAACTTCGGCCAATGGTGTGTCTTCGTGCACATCAGTTAATACCGGCACAGAAATTTGTTTTTTTACTTTTTCCAAAATTGCCAGGCCTTTTTCTATTCCCGGGCCACGGAAACTTTTACTCGAAGTGCGATTTGCTTTATCGTATGATGATTTAAAAATAAACGGGATTTTTAATTCTTTGGTAATTGCGGCTAATTCACCAGCTGTATCAAGGCATAACTGTTCGCTTTCAATAACACAGGGCCCCGCAATTAAAAAAAATGGTTGCTCTATCCCGACTTCAAATCCACATAACTTCATACTGCTGCTGATTCCTTTGGTTGTTTTGCCTGGTCTGAATGTTTTCCCTGGCCGTGTTGTCTTGCTGCGGTAATAAACCCACTAAATAATAAATGACCATCACGTGGTGTTGAAGTGAACTCCGGATGAAATTGACAACCAACAAACCATGGATGATTTTTTACTTCGATCACTTCTACTAAATTACCATCAATGGATTTACCGGTAATTTGTAAACCAGCATTTTTTAGCTGTTCAAGATAATTGTTGTTAAATTCAAATCGATGCCGGTGTCGCTCTATAATTTCATCTTCCTTATAACATTGGTGAATAACACTACCTTTAGTCAATTTACATTGTTGTCCACCCAGGCGCATTGTTCCACCTAAGTCCGATTCTGATGTTCGATGTTCAATTGTACCATCTTGTGATTGCCATTCAGTTATCAAACCGATAACCGGATGAGGCGTATCTTTATTAAATTCGGTACTATGTGCATGTTCAAGACCGGCGATATTTCTTGCATACTCAATTACTGCAACTTGCATACCCAGGCAAATTCCTAAATACGGTACGTTATTTTCTCTTGCGTATTTTACAGCTGCAATTTTTCCTTCCACCCCTCGTTCACCAAAACCACCAGGAACCAGAATACCATCCATATTTTTAAGAGAATCAATACCATTTTTTTCAAGTAGTTCTGAATCAATATAAGTTAATTTCACTTTTGTTAGAGTATGTATACCGGCATGTATTAACGCTTCTGATAGTGATTTATACGACTCTGTCAATTCAACATATTTACCAACCATAGCGACATTAACTTCATCAGTTGGATGTTCCAGCGCCTGAACCACTGACTTCCATTCGGATAAGTTGACCGGTTTTGTTTTTAATTTTAATTTTTCAGTAGCAATATCATCCAGACCTTGCTCCTGTAGCAATATTGGAATTTTATAAATACTGTCAACATCCAATACAGAAATTACTGCTCGTACTTCAACATTGGTAAATAATGCAATTTTAGCTTTTTCATCTTCGGTTAATCCCCGTTCTGAACGACATAATAAAATATCGGGTTGAATACCAATGGATCGCAATTCTTTCACTGAGTGCTGGGTTGGTTTTGTTTTTAATTCACCTGCGGTGGGGATATACGGTAATAAAGTTAAGTGCATGTACAATACATTGTCGTGCCCTAACTCGAAACCCATTTGTCGTATCGCTTCTAAAAATGGCAAGGATTCGATATCGCCCACCGTACCACCAATTTCTACCATTGCGATATCCATTCCGGCTGCACCAGCTTTTACTGCTGCTATAATTTCATCAGTAATATGCGGTATTACCTGAACTGTTGCACCAAGGTATTCACCACGGCGTTCTTTACGAATCACCCGTTCATATATAGTACCGGTTGTGAAATTGTTAGATTGTTTCATGGTGGTTCGAACAAATCGTTCATAATGACCCAAATCCAAATCAGTTTCTGCGCCATCTTCTGTAACAAAAACTTCACCATGTTGAAATGGACTCATGGTACCTGGATCAACATTGATGTATGGATCCAGTTTTAACAAGGTGACTTTTAGACCACGGGATTCAAGTAGTGATGCCAATGAAGCACCCGCAATACCCTTACCCAGTGACGATACAACACCACCTGTTACAAATATATATTTTGTCATTAATTTACCATTTTACTTATATAACACTATGATAACATTAATATTATCCATAGATAGGAGGATTCTTTTAGAATAATGATAATTACACTAAACTTATATCTATTTTCGTTGTTTTTGGTGTTATTTTCAAACTGTTTAGTTCATAATTTTTCACTCTCAATCGAGATCCCTTGCTCGCCGGGACCTGCTGCAAAAGGTTCACATAAACAATAGCCAACAATCTGTACTATTTCATTCTTAATATAGATTAAGGGTATGTGTGATCGTTTCCAGGGTGGAACTGCCCATTCCTGAAATAACTTTTTTAAAGTATGGTGATTAGCCCGGCCACTTGGCTGACAGCGTTCACCACCCTGACGGTATCGAATATTAACTATTCCATCGGTAATTAATGATTGCTTAATCCCCTTACCCACAATTTCTCGTGATACTAATCGTTGGTCAGTTAAATCAATAGTATTTGCTATATTCCAGTCTTGAGGTTTTACAGACACATTGATGCGTTTAGCATCTAATACATATAAAATATCGCGATAACGACGGACTTGAGTATTTTGCCATTTCACTGCAGGTTGACTATCAATGGCTGCAGGAATCACTTCGTTTAAGATTCGATTTAAATGGGTACTATCAATTGCATTAAAACAATTCAATTGCTCAATCCAGTAGCGTAATAAATTTTTCTGTCGTGGCTGACTAAGTTGCAAAAGTTTACTAATACATAATCCTTTAAAATCTTCTGTGGTTTTTACTTTTACCCAATCTTCTTCTGCGAGTTCACGCAGACATTCTGCTGCTTCTGCCTGATGCTGTGTAACACGAGCAAGTGTTTTTGATAAATAAGGCCAACGTTGTTTCATCACTGGAAGAACTTCATGACGAATACGGTTTCTATCAAAGCGCGTGTCAGTGTTACTTGGATCTTCTATCCAATCTAACTGATGCTGTTTTGCGTATTCTAAAATTGTTTGTTGAGCTAAGCCTAGAAAAGGTCGTAACACCCGATTGCCAGCCATTAATTTCATTTTAGGCATGGCACTTAAACCACGAGGACCAGCACCACGTAATAATTGCAATAATAATGTTTCGGCCTGGTCATCCTGATGATGAGCTACTAATAGTGTTTCATTTTTTGGTAAAAACCTGGATATAGCTTGATAGCGAGCTTCACGAGCAGCGGCTTCCGGACTTTGCCCTGTTTTAGCTGCAGCATTTACTTTAAGTAATTTAAACCGAACACCTAAATCATCGCAAATTTTCCTGCAATGCAAGCTCCACTTATCTGCATTTTGTTGTAATCCATGATTAACATGGACAGCGGCAATTTCAAACTTTCCAGCACTGGATTTTAATTGCGACAGGGAAAACAAGGCATGTAATAACACATGTGAATCACAGCCTCCACTATATGCAACCCAATAACAATTGGATTCAGGGAAACTATCCAGAGTATCTTGCAATTCATCAATAACAGTCATATGCAAATATATTTATAAAGAAAAAATTTTGTGCTGTCTGTTATACACAGTGAGAAGTTGTATAGTTTAAGGCTTTTGATTTTCCTTGGTGCTCTTGGCCTCTTGGCGGTTTAAATATTTTTTTCAGAATTATGCTGAATAGTTACAATAATTTTTACTACTCGCTAAACTGTCCGTAAGACATTAAACGCTCATATCTTTTTTCAAGTAATGATTCAATGGGTAAAGCACCTAAAGATTCAAGGCTATTTAATATTGCTGATTTCACACGTTGTGCTGTTAATTCAAGATCGCGATGCGCTCCACCCAATGGCTCTTCAATAACTTCTTCAACAAAACCTAATTCTTTTAATCGTGGAGCTGTTAAACCCATTGCTTCTGCTGCATCAGCTGCTTTGTCAGCAGATTTCCATAAAATAGACGCACAACCTTCTGGTGAAATTACGGCATAAGTACTGTACTGCAGCATTAGCAATTTATCACCAACTCCAATAGCTAATGCACCACCTGACCCACCTTCACCAATAACAGTAGAAATTATTGGTGTTTTTAATTTCGACATAACTAATAAATTTTTTGCAATAGCTTCACTTTGCCCGCGTTCTTCAGCACCCACACCCGGATAGGCTCCTGGTGTATCAATGAAAGTAAGAACTGGTAGTTTATAACGTTCGGCTAATTCCATTAACCTTAATGCTTTACGATAACCTTCTGGTCGTGGCATACCAAAATTCCGACGAATCTTTTCTTTGGTGTCACGACCTTTTTGTTGGCCAATAATCATAACCGGCTGTTCTTCGATGCGTGCCATGCCACCCACAATTGCAGGATCATCTGCATAGGCTCGGTCACCATGTAATTCTTCAAATTCAGTAAATATTAATTTTATATAATCAAGTAAATACGGACGTTGTGGATGTCGTGCTAATTGTGCAATTTGGGCAGATTTTAAATTTGAAAAAATAGTCTCAGTCAAATCACGACTTTTTGATTGTAACCGGCTAATCTCATCGCTAATATTTATTTCATTATCCGACCCGACAAAACGTAATTCATCGATTTTTGCTTCTAAATCAGCAATAGGTTGTTCAAACTCTAGAAAATTCATATTCATAACAATAAATCTCTCTTATAATGTCTTGTAATCAATAGCTTAGCGTAATTAATTAATGTTGTATATAGTTAAACTTAAAGTAAATTCTAGCATTAATTTTATCCTCAACTAACATCTCGAATAATGATCATTACTATTTTAACATGATTTGTAACAGGAACAAATTAAGAGCAGTTTAGAGGATTAATCAATGAAATGATGCTAGTAAATCAATTTAACGCTATCGTCACCTGCAAGCTTTTTTAAGCGATGTAGCAGCTCTTCTGTAGGATGTACACGCCAAGCCTGACCGAGGTTAAGTTTGGCTTGTGCATCATCACGTCGATAATCAACCACCACCGGACAAAATCCTTCTTTAAATGGGGTTAGTGTTTGCGCTAATTCACTCACAAAACCATTGATAGCCTCTGAGTTTTCGAGCTGCACTTCGAGGCGCTTGGCGTAATTTTCACGCGCCTGATCCAGGTCAAAAATATTACGGCAACTTACTTTGTAACCACCACTATAATCATCAATACTAACCTCGCCTTCTATAACAATCAGTCGATCTTTCGCTAGATTATCCTGACATTTTTCATAGACATCGGAGAAAACAGCCAGCTCAATTCGTGCACTTCGATCATCAATGGTGATAAAAGCCATTCTGTCACCGCGTCGGGTATTCATGGTTCGCATTGCGATAATTAAACCGGCAATTACTACAAGTTGATCGCGTTTTGGCTTCAACTCAACAATACGTGAACTGGTAAAGTGCGATAATTCTTCCAGATAACGATTAATCGGATGTCCAGTCAGATACAAACCCAGGGTTTGTTTTTCACATGACAAACGTTGTTCTTCACCCCACTCATCCTGAATATTGTAACTTCCCGGACCGGTATCATTAACTTCGGGTGATTCACCAAATAAATCATTTTGACCTAATTTTGAATTACGACTGTATTGTTCTGCAATTTTAACTGCTCCACCCAAAGTTGCCATTAATGTCGAGCGAGTTTGTTTAAATACATCCAGTGCACCAGCCATGATCAAACCTTCGAATGTTCGTTTGTTCACTTTTTTCAAATCAACACGACGGCACAAATCAAATAAATCATGGTATTCACCATTTTCTTCACGCTCATTACTGATATTGTCAATTGCGGCTTCGCCCACACCTTTAATTGCACCAAGACCATAAACTATTGTATTGGTATTTAATACCGTAAAACGATGCGAACATAGATTGACATCAGGTGCTTCAACTTTTATTTTCATATCTCTGCATTCATCAATCAAAATCACAACTTTATCGGTATTATCCATATCTGCCGATAATACTGCCGCCATAAATTCCGCAGGGAAATGTGTTTTTAACCATGCTGTTTGATATGACACCAATGCATATGCCGCAGAATGGGATTTATTAAAACCATAACCGGCGAATTTTTCCATTAAATCGAATATGTAGGTTGCAACTTTTTCTTCAACGCCATTTGTTACTGCTCCATCAGTAAATATTGTTCTCTGTTTTGCCATTTCTTCCGGTTTTTTCTTGCCCATGGCACGGCGTAACATATCCGCAGCTCCCAAAGTATAACCGGCAAGTACCTGGGCAATTTGCATTACTTGTTCCTGATATAAAATAACACCGTAGGTGGGTTGTAAAATTGGTTCAAGATCAGGATGAGGATAAACAACTTTCGCGCGTCCATGTTTTCGATTAATAAAATCATCAACCATACCAGACTGTAATGGTCCTGGTCTAAACAAGGCAACTAACGCAATAATATCTTCAAAGTTATCCGGCTGCAGACGTTTGATAAGATCTTTCATGCCACGCGATTCAAGTTGAAATACTGCGGTGGTTAAACTGGCTTTTAATAACTCAAAACTTGCCTGATCATCAAGTGCTATCGTTTCAATATTAATCCTGGGTTCACCATTTTGCTCGCGATTTCGATTAACACTTTGTAATGCCCAGTCTATAATTGTCAGGGTACGTAACCCCAGGAAATCGAATTTCACCAGGCCAATGGCTTCAACATCGTCCTTATCCAGTTGTGTTACTATACTGCTGGAATCCTGCTCACAATATAATGGTGTAAAATCGGTTAATTTTGACGGCGCAATGACAACACCACCCGCATGCTTACCGGCGTTTCTTTTTAAACCTTCAAGTTTTTTAGCAAGGTCTATTAATTCATGAACGTCATCATCTTGCTCATAGAGTTCACGTAAAGTCTCTTCCTGCTCAAGTGCTTTATCCAACGTTATACCAATTTCAAATGGAATTAATTTAGCGAGCTTATCCACAAAACCATAAGGCTGAGCCAGAACACGGCCTGCATCACGTATCACTGCTTTTGCAGCCATAGAACCATAAGTAATAATTTGTGATACTTTTTCTCGACCATAAGTATTAGCAACATACTCGATAACCCGGTCACGACCTTCCATGCAAAAATCAATATCAAAATCGGGCATCGATACCCGCTCAGGATTTAAGAATCGTTCAAATAGCAATTCGTATTTAATCGGATCCAAATCTGTAATAGTTAATGCATAAGCCACCAATGAACCCGCACCAGACCCCCGACCGGGTCCAACAGGAATAAGTTGTTCTTTTGCCCATTTAATAAAATCAGCTACAATTAAAAAATACCCCGGAAAACCCATTTTATTAATAACGCCAAGCTCGAGAATTAAACGTTCATCATAAATTTTACGTATTTCTGAAAAATCAGGTGCATCAACATCGAATAAAGAAGCCAACCGTTTTTCAAGACCCATTTTTGATTCTTGTGCTAAAAAATCTTCAACTTTCATTCCAGACGGGATAGGATAATCTGGAAGAAAGTTCTCACCCAGGGTCAATTCCAGATTACAGCGTATGGCGATATTAATGGTATTTTCGATTGCTGCAGGGATATCGGAAAATAATTCCACCATTTCAGATGGACTTCGTAAAAACTGATTTTCACTGTAATTTTTGGGACGACGGGGATCATCCAGGGTGCGACCTTGATTAATACACACTCTTGCTTCATGAGCATCAAAATCCTGTTGTTCAATAAATTGTACGTCATTAGTCGCGACAACGGGTACGTCATACTTCAGAGCCAAATCAACAGCTAGATGTAAATATTCCTCTTCTTGTGCTCTCCCGGTTCTTTGTAATTCGATATAGAAACTATTTGGAAATAAATCCTGCCACTTTTGTAATAAGCGCTCTGCATCGGTAAAATTATTCTTTAATAATGACACGCCAATATTTCCGCGGCTGCCTCCCGATAATGCTATTAATCCGTCGCTATACCCATCTAACCACGCCATATTCAGCATTGGCATACCGCGACGTTGTCCATCAATAAAACATTTTGAAATTAAATGTGTCATGTTACGATAACCGGTAATATTCTTACATAACAACACAAAACGTGTCGGTTTGATGGAATCGTCATCTTCATGTACCCAAAGTTCAGTACCGATAATCGGTTTTATACCTGCTGCCTGGGCAGCACGATAAAATTTCACCATCGCAAACAAATTATTTTGATCGGTAACCGCAATAGCGGGCATTCCGGCAGCCACTGTGGCTTTTATCAAGGATTTGATGCGGATCAAACCATCACTAATGGAATATTCGGAATGAAGATGTAGATGGACGAAATTATGCTGCATTGCTCAAACTTAACATGAAAAAAAAGTCAAAAGTATAAAATTAATTATTTATTTAAA
>JBGMQW010000046.1:0-20165 GCA_048060815.1 Thiohalomonadales bacterium
CACCATTAAGAAAAATTCAAATACCATTGAATTTAAAAAACCTCGATTACACGCAAAACGATCACCAAGTTTAAATGAAGAAAGAGCCGATTACGAAATTGATTTAGGCGTTACTAATAATGAAACACTTATCGATAATATAAATGCAAAAATTCTTTCTATAAAGAAAAACGCTGAAAAGAAAAATGCAAAAAAGAATATTTCTGAAAAGAAACAATCTTCGAAAAGTAGCTTTGCATCAAATCCTTGTGCTACTGAATCAGCTCAGTATATTACAAAATGTCGAAGATTAAAGAAAATAAATAATAAATAAACGACAATTAATTCTTGAATTTATTTGAAACCTTAAAATAATATTGCTACGAGCTATTTATCGAATTATACTTCTTACAATGTACTCTATGTTAAAATAATTTCGTTTTATTATTAGAATTTTGCATATGTTACAAAATGAAACATTAATTCATTGTATTATTTTTTTTCACAAGTATGCTTATCCATTACATCATTTTAAATAAGGAGAATACTAAATGATATTTAATAAAACTACTTTCTTGGTATTATCACTACTTTTTAGTTCTTTTCTTATTGCTGGGGAACTACCTAAAAATACTAATATTAGTAAACAAGTTCAAAATTTTTTTACAGAATTTGAAAAAAGCGAAGCTGCTAAAAAATTAAGTAAAGACGATTGGGCAACATTTGAAAAAAGGAAAAAAGACCTGGCTGCTGAAATGCCTAACCCTGGTTTAAAAGTTGGAGATAAAGCTCCTGATTTTAAACTCAAAAATGCTTTTGGAAAAGAAGTGAAATTATCTTCACTAAATAAAAAAGGACCCGTGATATTGGTATTTTATCGTGGAGGCTGGTGCGCAATATGCAATATTCAATTACACTCTTTAAATACCAGTTTACCAACATTTAAAAAATATGGTGCTCAATTATTAGCAGTAACACCTCAAAAACCTGACCGTTCAAAAGAACAAATTAAAAAAGATGGATATCCATTTGAAGTATTAAGTGATTTGGATTATTCAGTATTAAAAAAATACAAGCTCTATTTTGAAGTACCTGATTATATTAATAAATTGTATCAGGAAAAGTTTGGTATGGATTTAGCAGACTATAATGGTAAAGGACGTTATGGTTTACCCGTCCCTGCAACTTATATTATAGATAAAAAAGGTATTATACGTGCCGCCTATGCTAATACTGATTATACTCAACGTATGGAGCCTGAAGATATTCTAATTGCACTTAAAAAACTATAATAATATAAACTGCCCTTAGTGGCAGTTTTTTATTAACAATCAAATGATAATACTCGAATGCCCTGCTACTGCAACTCATTTACTACTAGAGGGCAGCTTCCATTCTTTAGAATTCGACTATTTTTTACTAAAAAATCCATTATACTTCCAGCAGTTAATTTAAAGGTTGGATTTATATCCATACCAGCACTTTTCAATCCCTTAGCTATCCAATTATTACATGTATTCATAAGGTAATAATCACCAATGCCTTTATAGAATTGACTATCTCCGTATATCCCTTCCTTTAACTTGATAACATTACCGTTTTCATTTATCAAGAAGCTATTTTCAATAAATCGAACAAGTGAGGAATATTCACTACTATTAAGACAAATTTTTTCAACATGACTATTCGAAAAATATTTATAAGCTTTTTCTGGAATAGCTACTGCATGAATCACTGATTCAGTTGGCCAAAATAAAGCTCTAATTGTTAATCCGGTTGTTATTTCATTTGCCTGATAAAATCCTTCATCACCCCATCCAAATTCTATATAAGGAATATTTTTAAATCGATGTTCTAATTCAGGAATACGTGACTGAATCAACCACGCAGGAATAACAAAACCAGTATGCCAACCATGGTTTACAACATATATATCATCATTAAACTGAAGATTGAGCTCAACATTTTCTCCCGAAATTGGCTCTACCACGGAAGGTTTTGGGGAACATGCCACAACAAACAGGAATGTAAATAATATTGTAGAATGTTTCATAGAATCAATTATTTATAAAACTTAAAACTATATTAGATAAATATTTTCTGGATATTTTCCTGACATAAATTTCTCCATAATTCATTACAACTGCGTATAATTAAGCATTATGGCTTACTCTATCCTGGATTTAACATCCAATGCAAAATCTTCATATTTTCTTAACGACGTTACATCAACCTGAACATATTGGCCGAGTTTTTTCATAATAGGGAGATCTAAAAGAATATCATCTAATTCATCAGGAGAATCAACGTTAACAATAGCGATAACACGCCGTTGACCGACACATTTCCATAAATCAACAACTGTTCCTTCTTTTTTTGCTTCAAGCACCGTATCAGCTTCTTCGGTCCAAATTTTATATAATTCCTGTTGGCTCATTGTGGCCGGGTATTCAATATTAAAATCTAATAAATATAACATAAATCCTCCCTTGTTTAGTGAGTTAATATCAGTTCATCTGCTCAATCATTTTCTTTATTTTTACTGCTTTTTCAAAATGATCTAATTGATTTATTTGTATCCACCATTCAGCTGCTTCCATTAATAATTTTGGATCATCATTTTTATTAGCAAAAAACGCATAAAACGATAAACCGACGTTTGTTCCTTTACTACTAATTTTACTATTACAAACTTGAATTATTTTTTCTTTTAAACTTTCTCTCATGATGCTTATTTATTATTTATTTTATTGGTTAAAAAATAACATCTTACTTCAATGGTAAATAGATCTCTGTAATCAACTCATGTTCAGGTACTTCTGGAAATAAATTAATATAGTGAAAATAACAAGGGAAATCACGAAGTTCTTCCCCACTAGATGGTAACCATTCTCCATATAAATAATGCACATTCTCATCCATCTGATCATGTGAACCTAAATGACGATATATTGCACAACGACCATCAGGAATAAGCTTTGTTATAACCCCTTGGGGGTTAGCCGGTACATCCGTGTTAATTGATCCGCATATATCAAACCTGAATTTTTCTGGTTCTGTGGTTTTGGGATCGTCATAAGCAACGCCGTAAGTTTGACACGTCTTAACAGGTGACAGTTTACTCTCGATACGCCAATTAATAAAAGTACTAATTGAATCATTAAGAAGCTCTGGCGCTTTACGGTGCTCTAATACTGCTACTTTTGTTTCTTCAAAATTAACAATTTGAATATCCATGTTTAGTTTCCTCTCAATTGTTGGAAATTGATACTTATTATTCCAGGATTGCCATTCGGGTTTTTGTCTAAATTGAGAAGGTGTTTGCCCAAACATATTTTTAAATGCACGAGAAAACGATTCTGGATTTTTGAAACTTGCATCCATCGCAATATCGATAATTCGATAGTCCTTAATAAAAGCAAGCTGATAAGAAGCGCGTTTTAACCTCATCATCAAAATAAATTTGGCGACATTAATACCTGTATAATCAGCAAATTGTCGATGGAAGTGAAACTTCGAGAAATGTGCAACTTGACTTAATTTCTCAACGGATAAATCTTCATTCAGGTGCGCACTAATGTAATCACACACTCGATTAATCTTTTCCGCATAAAATTTTGGCAATTCCCCATTCACTACTATATCTCCTCAATTAGGGGAATATTTTGCCTTTACTGAAAGTTTATATCCTGACCAAAATTGCTATTTTTTAATTAACCTTAAATTTGAAACACATATCTTTAGCCATAATACTTACTACACTTAATTTTGTTATAAAAATAATAATTGTTTATAATGTTATTATCTGATCAGGCATATTGCCAGATAATGCCTGATATAAATCAGGAAAACATCCAATAACAGCACCAGCAACTAATTTTTTGTCTATTTCTCTTTCATAACAACACTTATCACACCCCATTAATAACATGCCTTTATCTTTTGCTACTTTAGCGAGTCGTTTACCGATTGGATCACCGTCTACTAATATATAATTATTATCTTCAAAGAAAAACATTCCTACAATTTCAACACCATGTGTATCATTTTCTAATTGAGGTAAAATCATTTGACCCAATTTATAGGACACAGAATGACCTTGTGTTGAAAAAATATAAGCTACTTTCATTATTTAATTTCCTTTTAATTGATTATGTGATAACACTATGCAACTCTCTCATTTTTTTAATAATACGTACCCTACTATCTTTTATATTTAAATTAAGTGGGTCATAAAATATTGGTAACATATTTGCAGCTATAGCAGCATGAATGCCTATTTGACTATCTTCTACTACTGCGCATTGGTTTGGGCGAAAACCCATTTTTTCAGCAGCGTGGAGGAATAATTCTGGTTCCGGTTTCCATGAATTAATCTCATAGGAGCTAAATATATTGTCATTAAAAAATTGTTTCAAATTCGTTAGTGATAATGATTTTTCTATTTTTTTTAGTGGCCCACTAGATGCAACACATTTCGGTAAATTCAATTTTTCAAGTGTGTTTATAACGCCATCAATTGGTTTTAAATTATTTTCAAATAATGTTTCAACCAGTGCTCTATAAGATGTTACAAAGTCTTCATCCAAAACGATATTATATTTTAGTTCAAGTGACTTTAAAATTTCAGATAATTTCCCTCCTCGATACTTAATCACCATTTCGTGTGCTGATTCTTCAATTTGGATTTCACGTAATTTTAATTCTAAACCTAGATTACACAAGTATTCACTATCAACCAGTGTTCCATCACAGTCAAAGATAATACATTTAATCATAATTTTTCACATACAATATTGCTTAATGATCAATTTATTCAATGCACTTTTTGATTATACTTCTTCATTCCAAAAAGTTGCCTCAATCTGATTTCCATCCAAATCAATAATAAAGCAACCGTAATATTGTTCACCATAATCTGGTCTTAGTCCAGGAGCACCATCATCCTTACCACCTTCATTCAACGCGGTTTCATGAAAAGCATGTACTGCTTCTTTAGAGTTTGCAAAAAAACCTATATGTGAACCATTTCCTATAGATGCAGGTTTTTCATCTGGTGGTATTTGTATCCAAAATTCTGGATATTCTTTTCCATAAGCAACGCCAACAGGATATTCCATGACCTTTTTACAACCAAGAGTCGATAGTACTTTATCGTAAAAAGCAGTTGCACGTTCAAGATTATTAGTTCCTATTGAAATGTGGGATAGTATGCTTGGGTTTTCTGTCGACATTTTAAACTCCTTTCAATTGTACGTTTATACAATTATACAGCTGTACTACTGACAATATAAGTCAGTAGTTATTTTATCTTTGAACAGTTTAATGAAATAGCGTTGAAAACGACCAATATTTAAATAAACCTATTGTTAGAATTAAAGACTACTATACACAGCATTTAACTGCGGAATCCAGGTTCAACAATATAATTTTTAGCTTATAAATTTTTCATCTTCAAACAATCTTTTTCCTAAACCGATAACGTTATCATCCAGAAAACCTATTTTTTGGTAAAAAGATATTACATTTTCATTTGTTGCTCTTATTTGTACATTTATTTTTGGGCATCCTTTCATTTTCAGGCGATTTTCGATTTCCAACATAATTCTCTTTCCGAAACCATTTCTTTGATACTCAGGATGAACGGCTAAATAGTTTATCCAGCCTCGATGTCCTTCATAACCACCCATAACAGTTGCGACAATTATTCCATCTATTTCACCTATTAAAAATAAATCAGGATCAACTGCCAGTTTTCGTGCAATATCTTGTTTTGGATTATTCGAAGTTACTAAAACATTACAAGTATCCCATAAAAAAATAACTGCTTTCGTATCACTATTTTTATATTGTCTAATGTCCATATTATGATAAATTAAATAACCTTTTTTAGTTTTTTCGCTGCAGCTCTCAACGCAACGTTATAAGCTTTATTAGCCCAGAAATTCATTTCATTACCACGTAAGTTACAAATTCTTTTTCAATATTTGACACTGACATTATATTTATTCAACTAATATTAAAATTTAATGACCTTATTTAATGTAAACGTCGAGATATCTCTAACCAGATACTCGCACTTATAAATAAAAAAGCACTAAATCCATTTTGCACGTTTGATAGATTTTGTAGCTCTAATAGTGATTTCAACTTTAGTGATAACAATACATAACAAGAATCTAACACTGTAGCAATTAACAAATAAGTGATAGATAGAATACCAATTTTCTGTAAATAATTACTAGACGATGATACAAATTGTGGTAGAAAGGCACTAAAAAAAACAATTGTTTTAGGATTTGATAATGAAAGCTGGAAACCTCTTGAAAATGAGGTAGATGAAGATGCTTTGTTTTTTGATTCCTGATTAAATACTGCATATTTAAGATGAAGCAGTCCGAGATATAATAAAAAAACTATACCCAGGTATTTTAGAATATAAAAACCTTGTGAAAATAATTGAATAAATAATGAAGTACTAATTCCAGTAATAATTAATTGCACGAACATTGCCAAAGATGTTCCAGCAACTGTTTGAAGTCCTCGTGACTTTCCATATGTCAAACTAGTGGAAACGATAATAAGAACATTCGGACCAGGAATAATGATTAGCCCGATAGAAACTATTAAAAATGAAATAAATAAAGTTGAGTCCATAATTATTTTATTGTACCAAAATTGAGTTCAACTTAAAATCATGTTACCTGAAACTTGCATTTAATTCAAAAAACAATTCAAATAACAGAAACTCCGAACAAGTATGGATATAAAAATAGAAATGTACTATAAATGACCAACCCAATACTAAAATATTCTTGGATTACCTTTTTGATTAACACATCAATCGTTGATAAAACTCATTCAACTTTTTAATTTTTGTGAAAGGTTTGATAATATGCTGGTGATAATTTGACATAAATCAAACCTGCTTAGCTGAAAATATAAAGTATTTTTTCCAATGATCTGGTTTTTTGTCATCTGGATTTTCAAAAAGAGCATATCCTTTTTTTATGTGCCCTTTTTCGAAATACTTTAATGGTATTGCTTTTCCACTTTTTATTAACTTATTTACCTCTTGCTCTGATAACTTAAAAGCTAAACCTACCGGAGACCATGAAACACATAATATATTATTAATGTACAAAGCAGCACCACTGAAAAAATGTTTAACTTCTATTGGCTTGGTAACTTCAGATTCTATATTTAATTTAATGATTAAACTAGTTAATTTTTCAAAATAAACTTTAGCCATAAATTATACAAAGATCTCTCAGGTCAGCTTGAACCTAGATTCCGCAGTTGACCGCTTAGTACAAGTAATAAACATATAATTATTAACAACATAGTGTAAAAACCAATTTCACCTGTTGAGTGAACACGCTACGCTATGCATTGCAGCCTTAAGTATCCGCCTGGCTATACTAAAAAACTCCTTAAGGACTCGCCATTAACTCATTTTTTAGTTACGCCAGTCGAACACTTAAGACTACACTGCACAGCGTTCAACTGCGGAATCTAGGTTGAATGGTATTATTTTGTGTTTCAGTATATTGGATCAAGGTTTCAGTTCTGGTACTTATTTTATGTAAAAAACTCTATAGATTTGACTATATTCCGGATGTTGTAGTTATGTGTTTGACATCGATTTTTCTCACTCTACACCGGCATCTGCAAATATAAAACTATATTCATTTTCATTAATATCCACACGAATTCGCCCACCGTGTCCATCAGCATATGCTAACCAACCAGGTTTGTGTTGACACTCAGGCACTGAAGGATGCTCTTCGTTCTTTTTTCCATCAAACCAGGCAATCAACATAGGATACTGAATAATAGTAGATGCCAGTTCTTCACTTAAACGTTTTGCAAGAGCAAAATCGATATTTTTTTCATCGATATCCAACTTTACTGTTTCAATGTTTGAATGTTTCAATACTTACCTAACCTACTTGCTTATATGATGCTTGTTTAGTCATTGGCTAATGAATAATTTATATGTGATAAAACATTTGTTGCATTTTATTTTTTTCTAACCAGAGTCAACCCATCTGCCAGTTTTAACATACTAATATCTACTCGTTCATCATTTTTAATTTTACTATTTAAATTTCTAACAGTTTGTATACTTTCCTGTGTAAAAGTATTATTTAATGATTTGTCTAGAACATTTGATTCAATTACTGACCCAAAAAGTAAAACATTATCTATAGCAATTAAACCACCTGACTTTAACAGGCGAAGTGAAAGTTCATAATAGTTGTCATAATTATTTTTATCTGCGTCAATAAATATAAAGTCAAATGATTCACCTTGTTTATCTTCAATTAGTGTATTTAATGTCTCTATTGCTTCTCCAATCCTGAGATCAATTTTTTTGTCAACGCAAGCATCTTTCCAGTATTTTTTTGCTATATTTGTCCAATGTTCATTTATATCACACGCAACTGTATAACTATCACTCGGCATCGCTTGAGCTACACAAAGAGTACTATAGCCAGTGTAAACGCCAATTTCAATTGTTCGCTTTGCTCCAATAAGTTTAACTAACAACGACATGAACTGTCCTTGTTCTGGAGGTATTTGCATTATTGCATCAGGATCTTTTTGAGTTTCTTCTCTTAATCGAGCTAGTACATCAGATTCTCTTAAAGAATTTGCCAATACATAATCATGAATTTTATTATTAAACTCTAAATTTCCCTTTTTCATATATTTCTCCGTGAATATCACGTTTTCGTTAAGAGACTCAGCATGCCGTACTGGAGTTTCAGCCAGCTTGTTGGCTGACTTGTTACAAGTCATTAACTTCAACTTTAAATGATTTTGCATTTTTGGACAATTGTCTTGGTTGCCAGGGTGGTTTTATTACTGAAATATTATTTACTCCTAATTTTCTAAAATCAGCAATGGAATAATACCAACCTTGGTAAGCATCATCCAATCCATAAAGTTCATAGTAAACAGGTGACTGACCAAGAGTAGTGATTGATTGTGATACCCCAATCATATCAAAGAATCCTTTTTCTCGTTTATTTGTTTTATCCAAGTATTGTTTCAACATTTTATCAAATTTTTCACGTTCTGATTTTTGTTGTTCCGTAGGAAGTGCAGCAATCATTGCATCGTTTTCTGAACTATCAAACTCAACGCTACTTGCGCCACCATGAAAACCAATCATGGCATTATTGGATACTATTTTTTTATGTGCTGCTGTAAATATGTAATTTGCACATGAAGATAAACAATAATCTAAAACTCTTATATTTAAGTTTACTTTGTAAATCCACTCACCTAAATCCATACCTGTGTTGATTTCACCACCCTTACTTTTCACATTAATCCATAGGGGTTTAATATCAAGTTCATTATACATTGCTATGAGTTTTTCATTGGCTACCTTATCTATAAGGCCAGTGTAATAAAATATCCCATCCTTTAAGCTAACCTCAGTTGCAATATTTTTTTCTTCAGTCTTTTTATTAGAAGTTGTAGTTGTCGCACACCCAACCAATAATAACAATAAACTGAATATATAAATAATATTTTTGTATCTCATATTAATTCCTTTAAATAATTACAGATATATTTACATTTATTATTACAAGAATATCTTTAACTTTCCTTAGTTTTATACAACACCTTCATCCTTATTGTTATCTTCAAGCCGGCTTATATATTCAATTCGTAGTTAACCCACCATCAACACTGACAATTGTCCCTGTAACCCATTCAGTTTGATCAGAAGCAAGAAAAGAAGCAATACCACCCAGGTCTTTTGGTCCTACTTCATATGCCAAGACATTTTTAAGAATGTATAACCCGAAGTTAAAGCATCATAGAAGCTTTATTCTTTGTAGAGTAGATTTTCCTGTTAGTCACTTTTATCAGGATTTTGATGAAATTCAATTACATTTTTATCCTGGTCACGAATAAAAAACATGACACCACCATTTGGTAATGTTATTAGTCCTTCTGTTATTTTAATTCCTAACTTATTTATTTTAGTTTCTATAGATTCAATATCATCAACAGTCAAAGCAATATGCGTGTATCCAGGGTGTCTTTCCGGTATATCCATCAGTATATTTTCAGTTATTCCTGAATCAGCATTAAGAATAAAATTGATATTTACTCCCGATGGGTGCTCCATTATTGCAACTGGTTCCAGGCCCAGTGGTCCGGCAATAAATATAAATCCTAATTGTTCATAGAACTTTCTTGCATGTTCAAGATTTGTAACTCTTATGCCAATATGGTTTATTCCTGTTATTTCTTTCATAATTTCCTTCTTTAAATGTATATAATTTCTAATAACTAACAGTTAATAATTTCGTCTTTAAATATATTTATTTTTTTAATTATATATTGTGATATTTTATCATCATTTATTATAGCATTTGCATCAAAATCAGTTCCGAGTAATGGGACTACCATTGATGCACTTTCTATAATATTACCTGACATTGTTGAGATAACCTCTCTTAATGCAATTTGAGCATGTGTTGCTCTTGGTGATGTGTTAACTAAAGCTACAGGAATATAAGGAAATTCATCTCCGCTTACCAGCCAATCAAGCGCATTTTTTAGTACACCAGAAATTCCATGGGCATATTCCGGGCTTGAAATTAAAAGACCATTCGATTTTTTTAATTCATTTTTTAATTTTCTGATAACATTGATATTCTCGCTTTCCCTGTCAGGATTAAATAAAGGTAAAGTATCCATTTCATCAAAAATGACTATTTTAATTCTATTTGGTGCCAATTTTGCTACTGCATTAATTAATGCTGAATTATATGATTTTTTTCTAAGGCTCCCTGACAAAGCTAAAATTCTAATATTTTCCATTTAGTTAATTTCTTTATTGTAAATATATTGTTAAATGAACCTTGCTCGTTCTTATTCCAATTCCGGAGTAATCTTACCCGCTTTCAAAGCATTATTTCTTAAACAGCGTAGTTTCATAAAATACAATCTTGTGATTGTATAGCCTTCAATAAACCAAACACCAAAAGTTATAATGAAGCCAATTTAGAAACAACTCTTGCTACTACTAAGAAATTCATGGGTATTTTGAGCCCTAATGCTAGCGTATTTTTTGAAAATATCACAATGAGATACGCAATACTCTGGATGTTATTGCGTAGTACTTATCTATTTTTAAACATCATTTTTAATTTATCAGTAGTACTAACTGTTAAAGATCAAATATACTTTCCCTGTAGCTATTCGTACCATTATGGTCTAATTTGAAATCGATTAAGATTTGCACGACAACTATCACTTCCGACCCAATAAGGAGTTATTTTATGCCCTGCAATATATGCTGCAAGCAGCGTTTTGGCCTTAATTTCATAGTTTGGATCATTTTTTGATACTCTGAATTGCTTCCCACCACCACACTTCTTAGTATGCCCTTTGTATGTATGAAATTCTAAAATGATAACTACTTCGTCATCAGACACATAAAAGCGATTAATTGTATCCCATATGCCACTCCACGAATTCTCAGGAATTTCATCTGCAAAAACAAGTGAAGTAGAAGATAACATTACAAAAACCGCAAATAACGAAGAGCAGGTATATTTTTTAATGGCGTCCATTGCGAAATTAACAAGTTGTTGTAACAATCGTTGAGCTAAAAAGAAACTATCTTTGATTAATTCCATATTAAATCTCCTGTGCAATTATTTATAACGTCTAATACTTACTAATAAGACAAAGTATTTTATCTAATTATTAAAATCAAAGGAACGATGTTATGATCGTTACAACAAGTTGCCTCTGTAATTCCTGATTTTTCCAGTTCTTCTAAATATAGCGTATTTTCTTTCCTTAACAGCAATAACTTCAGATAATTAAGGTATTTCTAGTGCAAAAATTCCTCGAATCATTGGGTACGCACCTAAAACTTAGTTAGGATGCCGAAAATGCAACATGGTTTTTGTGAAAACTGGAGCGAATCGGCTCCCACCTCAAACCTCATGTTGTCTGATTCTTCACCTCGTTTGTGTAGTTTACACTCTTAATAAGCTATCTAAAATCATTAGACCACAATAAATCCCATTTAAACCCTTCCTCTAAGTCTGAATTATAAATTCTTATGAAATTAAGTGTTGATTTATAAGTCTCCGGTTTTTTATCAATTATATGTTACATAGAATTACATATTGATACATGCAGTAACAGACATTTTCCTTACATTTAATTAAATTGATATCCAATATATCTATTAATTAAAGAAAAAATATTTTAACAATTGAGGAAATTACTATGTTAACGAAATCTATGAAACAACATAAGCTGTCTCTTACTACTTATTCGCTATATTTAATTTTATTGCTTTTTACCGGTATTGCACAATCGAATAACACTTCGAACACTCATGAAATTATGGTCGCAAATATCCGCAATGCCATTTCAACTTTTCAGGAAGATTATAAAATACCTGGAATGGCAGTAGCACTGATAAATAAAAATAAAATCGTTTTTTCCGATGGTTTTGGTGTATCAAATATTGAGACACAACAAGCAGTCACGCCGAATACTTCTTTCTGGCTAGCTTCGGTTAGTAAAACTGCCGTTGGTGTTGCAATAATGCATGCGCAAGAACAAGGTTTCCTGAACCTGGATGACAATGTTAATACACTACTAAAGAATAAAGGTGATTTTAATTTAGATACTCCTTTTGCAAAACCCGTTTTGTTGAAACACCTTGTAACCCACACAAGCTCAATAATTGATAACGAGGTTTCTTATGCATGCGCATATTTTGTGGAAGAATCTCCGGGTCACTATTACAATTTTGAGAATCGATTTAATGGTGGAAATTGCGATGAAACAGTACCTGTTAGCCTGGAAGGTTACCTGACTGCCACTTTAAGCAAAAACGGCGCGTATTACTCTGCACAACAGAATTTTTTAACTGCAAATCCTGGCAGTAGATATGAATACAGTAATATCGGTGCCGCTTTAGCTGGATTAACACTTCAATTTGTCACAGGTACCTCACTTGCTGACTATGCCAAAACACATATATTTGATCCTTTGGACATGCGCGATACCAGTTGGCTCCTTAGCGATCTGGATCCGTCCAATATTGCAATACCTTATGAATGGGATAATGTTAATAAAAAAATGGTGCCCTATCCGATTTATAGTTTATCGACCTGGCCCGATGGTGGATTAAGAAGCAGTGTAAATGACCTTGCAAAATATCTAATGATGGTGTCCAACGGTGGTAAGTTTGAGGATACTCGTATTCTACAAGAGCAATCTATCAAAACCATGTTGGCACCTACAGTAATAGCAAATGATCCTACAGTGATAACAAATGAAGAGGCAATTGGTGTATTCTGGAGAACAATAACGCTTCCCAGTGGACGAATATTGATTGGCCATGATGGTTCAGATTACGGTGCCATCAGCGATATAGAGTTTGATCCAGCGCTTAAAACTGGCATAACGCTTATTATGAATGGAGTTGCTGAATTAGACAATAAGTTGTTACCTCGATTTGTCGCATTACGACAGCTATTGTTGAATTATGCTGAACTGCTTGGAAATTTAGACTAAGGGCTAAACAGGACATAAGCCGATGCCTATCTAGATGATTATAAAGAAATAATAACAAGCGAAAAAGTAAGCCGGACGCGATAATATTTGTATTCTGATACCGGGCGCTAGTAAAGGGTCGGTATTAACACAAGTCTTTATTTAGAGTGCTTCCTTTAGTAAGTTTAGTAAGGCAGAACAAATAGCCGTTGAAAAACTTGTTAAAGAATGGCGATCACGGTTAACTTGTATTAGTTCAGACTAGATCTGAACTAATACAAATCGGTCCCATTAATTGTATCTTTCCCGACAAGATCTTTCACTCTGTAAGATACATCAAGATTAAAATTGACACTATCGAGTCTGTAGAAAAATCCTTAAATCAATCAAATTTGTGTTTTTAAAAACAGTACCAAAAGTCGAAGTCTATATAAAATATTAACGAAAGTTCTAAATTAAGCTGTATAAATAATTTAATAAGAATTTGTTCAGGGTATTTTAATCGGTTACTCCGTCCTCCTTCTGATAAAAGATACAAATTTCTTTACTTATTGATAAATTGTAAATATATTGCTATTCTTTACATATAAACAAATAGTAAAGGAACATATCCCATGCCTAAAGTAAGCTCAAAGAGACAAATTACATTACCCATCGACCAGTGCCGGCAAGCACATATTGAACCAGGTGATGAATATAATAGTTATGTTGATAATAACGGCTATATAACAATTATTAAAAGTACACCTGGTGCAGCGAAAGGTATATTAAAAGGCATTAAAACTGACAAGAGGTTTAGCGATAAAGCTTCACTGCAGAGCACACTCAATTCATGATTGCGATTGATACAAATGTATTGCTTCGATATTTACTTGATGATGATGCCACACAATCAAAAAAAGCAACATCAATTATTACTGGAAATACTAATGTCTTAGTTACCGATATTGTCCTTACGGAAACAATTTGGACACTTAAAGGTAAAAAATACAATCTTGGTAAGGAATCGATTACACAAGTCATCAACACATTATTTGCAGAACCAAATATTATTTTTGAAGATGGCCAAACTGTTTGGAAAGCCTTAAGCGACTATAAAGAGGCAAAAATAATAAAGGTAGGCAACAAGCGCAAGGAAGCGGACTTCCCTGATGCACTAATCGTTAATAAAGCCATTTATGTTGCCGACAGATTAAATGAAGAGTTACACGGCGTATATACATTTGATCTTGCGTTACAAACGATACCAGGAACAAAAAATCCCTAACGACTTTTCTGATCCCAATCATAAATCACCGCCTTCCCAGATGGAGCGAACCTCCGTTACACCCGACTCTCGCGACCTGTAAATTGCCGATCTGACAGGTTCCAGACCTGCCTTTTGCCCATTTAAAAGAATACGTTTGTTCATGATCGAGTTTCTCTGTCATTAAATTTACAGTCACTATTTTATCGCAATTTGTCTTAGCCGCAGTGCTTTTTCTTCAGCATTTCTATGATACACAAAATTCAAGGGGTGCGGCCGAGCAAGTGTTACATATTTCATAAGCATTTTTTACAATTTCAAGCTCAATAAAAGCATGCAGCCGATATTGCGATTACTACATCTTAACCTCTTTGATAAACGAGATATGATGGCTTTACTCAGAGGTGATCCAGTTCCCGATAGAATACCTGATACTAACCAAATGGGGCTGCTATGAAAGTTAACGGGACAGCAGTGATTTATCGTATAAAAGCCTTTACGACACACATAAAAGCCACTTATTTATTGCTTTATATAAAAAAAGAAACTAATATATTTCTTATATTGATAAAGCAAGATATATATTTCCTATGATGAAATCATTACTTCAACAACTTAAAGAACGCAGGCTAACCCTAGGTTTAAAACAAAAAGACATGATGCTGCGGATTGGCGTATCGCGTCAGCAATACCAACAATTAGAATCCAAGGGAAATCCTAGATTAAATACTCTTGAACTCATTGCCAAAGGGCTCAACAGCGAATTGATGCTAATCCCGACAGAAAAGCGGAGTATTGTAAAAAGTATTTTGGAGAATGACGAGTTTTCATCGTCACCGTTAAAAAACAAAGATGAAAAACAGATCAAGGAAAACACACTTGCAAATGATCCATGGAAGGATTTGCTAGAGGATGAAGAATGAGCCAAAGCAATCAAATAAACGAAGTGATTGTTCTTAAATTGTCACTGCATAACAAGCTGGTGGGATATTTGGCCGGTTTTCAATACGGACGCAATGTTCTAAGCTTTGCGAATGAATTTAAAGATGATCCTTCACGCCCAACATTCAGCTTGATTACGCACCCGAATTTTCTTAATTCAAAAAAGCTCATGTCAGAGCCATGGGCTAAAAATCAAAGACTTCACCCTGTTTTATCAAATCTGCTTCCAGAAGGCGCATTACGAGAATTGATCGCTCAAGGTTTAAAAACCCATATAGACAACGAGTTTCAGATTTTCTCTTATCTCGGCCAGGATTTACCCGGCGCATTGGTGGCCACACCAATGGAACCTAAAGACGTACCGGAAAACGTACTGAGCACCCTTGATCAAAATCAGGTTAAAGCCAAAGCTATTCAATTCAAAGGCAACTATCAAGAAAACAAGTTTTCATTAGCTGGCATTCAAATGAAGTTCTCCATGAAAGAAAAAGATGGCCGCTACAATCTGACTAAAAATGGCGAACTCGGTGACTGGATAATTAAAACCCCATCCACCAAACATAAAAACGTACCTCTAAACGAATATACAGCAATGTCCCTGGCTGCTTTGGTAGGAGTAGATATCCCTGACATTAAACTCATTGAATTAAACAAACTGAATAACCTGCCACAAATTAATCTGCCTAATGAAAAACTGGCGTTTGCCATCAAACGTTTTGATCGTGATGGCAATACCAGAATTCATATGGAAGACTTTGCTCAAGTCTTGGTAAAGTATCCCTATGAAAAATATAACTCCGCCAATTATGAACAAATCGGAAAGGTGCTTTACGATTATTCCGGTGACGGACTGGCCGATGCCCAGCAATTTGCCAGACGACTACTGGTAAATATCTTACTCGCCAATGGTGATGCCCATTTGAAAAATTGGAGTCTTCTTTATCAAGATCAAGTTACACCCAGATTATCTCCAGCATACGATATCGTCACCACCAGCGTTTACATTAACAGTGAAACTAAATACGCCTTAAATCTGGGCAAAACTAAACAATGGCATTCGGTAACGCTAGACAATTTTCAGTTTTGGGCAACTAGGTCCGGTATTCCCTGGCGCGCGATCAAACCACATATTAATGACACGATGGAAAAAGCACGCTTATTGTGGCCGGAGGTTTTAAAAGGTTTACCCATGGATGAAGAACATAAAGCAAAGCTCAAAGCCCATTGGCTTACGCTTCAAACTGATTTTCGGATAGAAACAGCACAATAGGTAAAATAATACCTTTTAGTAAATACACGAGTTACTACAATGAAGGTGGTTAGGCCATCAGACGGTTGCCGCTGTACCTGGGGTTTGTTCATACCGGTGTAACGTGCCGAACAAACCTGAATATCCTTGATTGTTGTTAATAAAAACTTTATTCTATTTTTAATATCCTTATATAAACAAGGAACCGATATGAGCTTTATTGATTTTTTTAGTTGGTTTGTTCTGTTAGTCATGATTGGAACATTTATCGCAATCTTCGTGTTTATGGGATTATGGCCCGGAATGATTGCAAAAAAACGACTCCACCCTCAAGCAGAGGCAATACAAATCGGAAGTTGGGTTACGTTAATAATGGGTTTCGCCTTGTGGCCGGTAATATTAATCTGGGCATATACAAAACCCTCAAGTGCAGAAAATATCACTGTAAAAGGAGCTGGAAAATGATTCTGGTTCTCACGCTTTTATATGTTGGCTTGTTACTACTGGCAATTAAATTAAAATTCATTCAAGCGACTTTGTTTTGGAAACTGTCACCGATTATCTGGATGCTGTTATTGCTTGTTGGTTTGTTTATTCCAATGCAATTTTGGGCACCGGGTGGTTATGTTCGAATCGCTCAACCGACAGTGCAAATTGTACCAAATGTCGCAGGTGAAGTGATTAGAGTAGTTGCACAGCCAAATAAAGCCGTTCAAAAAGATGATGTTTTGTTTCAAATTGATCCAATACCCTTTAAAGCCATCACAGATCGATTTAAAGCTGACCTTGAAATTGCAACAATTCGAGTTAAACAACAGCAGGAATTAAAACGTAAAGGTGTTGGGCGTAAGGCAGATTTAGATCGGGCTGTGGCACAAATGAAATCAACTCAGGCACAATTAGACGGTGCGCTTTATAATTTAGATCAAACCACAGTACGCGCACCCGGTAATGGTATAATTACCAATTCAGGAACCTTACAATCCGGCGCTCGTGTCGTGGCAGCCCCGTTTCAACAGACAATGACCTTTATTGATGAACAACGGGTTGTGCTAGCACAAATTTATCAAACCTACATGCGCTATGTAGAACCCGGACAAACTGCGGAAATTGCATTTAAAATGTATCCGGGTAAAGTATTTAAAGCGACAGTCCAATCCATTTTTCCCGGTAGTGCATTAGGTCAATTTGGACCAAGCGGTTTATTACCTGCAGCAATGCAGGAAGTTCATGGTCCGATGTTTGTTCGTTTACTACTTGATGATAACGAAGTTGCTAAAACATTACTTGCCGGCAGTACCGGTGAAGTTGCAATTTATACACCTCGTGGCAGCGCTACCCACGTCATTCGAAAAGTAATGATACGCATGACAGCTATAATGAATTATGTCATTCCGTTTTAAATAGATTGAAGCTATCCTGTATTAAAACACTTAACTTTGTTGTTAGCGACTCAATTTCAGTGTAATTAAGACATTTGATCCAAGGTTTCTTGAGTCTTTTTGTATCCTAGTTGTATCATTTCAGAGGCAAGATTAAACTCTAAAGTACCGCATGCATTTCGTGCAATCTCTACGAAATAATCAGCGGGATAAGCAGCTAGTTTTTGTCTGGCGATAGTGCTTTGCATTGCATCAAAAGCCTGATTCGCTATATCGTATGCAGCCCATTCTTTAGTAATGTGATTTACTGTCGTATCTTTAAAACTTTCTATGAACTCAGTAATCTTTTCAGTAAACGGGGATATATTTTCGCTTTTTGAATCGTTTTCTATCGTTATTTTTTCTTTGTTATCTATATTCCCACCAAGATTAACTGCAATGGTTAAATCTGTTGCATCACTAAAGGTAGGAGCTATCGGAACAGGATTTAAAACGCCACCATCAATCAGCTGGATATCATTATATTTAAATGGAGTAAAAAATAGCGGTAAAGATATAGATGCTCTAATTGCATCAAAAAGCTTTCCTGAATTCATCCATACTTCTTTTTCATTACAAAAATCAGCAGCAACAGCAGTATATTTAATAGGTAGATCTTCAATAAATACATCACCGACAAGCTCAGTTAGTGTATTGATAATTTTGTCGCCTTTAACAAGACCACTTATCTTCCATGATAGGTCAAGTAATGTGACTATATCTGCTTTTGTTATAGCTTTCACCCAATTTTCAAAATCATCTAGCTTTCCAGTTGCGTAAATACCGCCAACAAGTGCGCCCATAGAACAACCTGAAATTGATTCTATTTTGAAGTCATTTTCCTCAAGACAATGAATCACCCCAATGTGTGCTAAACCTCGGGCACCCCCACTCCCCAAAACAAGCGATACAGTTTTTTTATTCTTTGTGTTCATAATTTTGTTGGCCACCTTTCCTTGAGTCGCTAACGCTGCAATTAACCGAATCATTATTCACTGGCCAGTTTTTGCCAATGAATAATGAGTCTGTGGTAAATTGCTTTGTTATATGCGGCTTTTCCAATTTGTTGGTTTTTTCTAGCATGCATTACGGCAAAGATTATTAATGATTTTTCATTTTCAATATAAAAAACACAAAATGGAAATTTCTTAATAAAAATTCGTCGTATATTTTTATTAACTTTCGGGTAAATTTGGAAATTAATACTTATTTTTAAAAGTACTTCATCAATACAAATAAGAAGCTCTTCGCCAAGCCCTATTCTTTTAGAATTCGTACCACTAATATGCTTCTTCAATATCATATTCCGCTTCCTTGTGGAGAGTTATTATTGTCATTTTAATTCGTTATTCTTGCTCTTACTACTTCCCAAGGTTCACCAGCATCTTTATCAAGTTCATATTAGGCTAGTCGTTTATCTAATTCTTCACGTTGCTCTTTTGTAATTTCAATATTATCTTGATCTTTTATTACACTATCCCAAAGCTCTTCAGCCAACTCCATTTTTTCAACAGTGCCAAGTTTATGTAATTTAACCATCTTTTAACTTTTTAAATAGACTTTCTTATATTTTAGCAGATATGGGTTAATTTTTTCGCTGTAAAATTACTAAGGAATTCAAGCATATGGTTGGGCACTGACGAGAGTAGAGGAGCCGGTCACCCGAACTCTCCCTGTTAGAACCCAGCGTGTTTCATGGGGTAAACTTGTTCAAACTTTGTTTTTTGTTTTTTGTTTTTTGTTTTTTGTTTTTTGTTTTTTGTTTTTTGTT
>JBGMQW010000047.1:0-10891 GCA_048060815.1 Thiohalomonadales bacterium
AAAAATAGTTACAAGTTGATATGAAAATCTACAACAACAATTATGTACATTCTTGACCCAACTAGTTATAATACGCGATTATATTTTCCACTTTATGCTAAATAAAAAAGGGTGGTTGGAGAATTGCCCGAATTTCGGGCTTTTTTTATCCAGGTAAGCGAAAACGCTAGATTAGCAATATAGATATAAGAGAGGCTGTTTGTGAAACTCAATGGTTCAGAGATTATCACTCATTTTCTGAAAGATGAAGGAGTAGAATACATCTTCGGTTACCCTGGTGGTGCTGTATTACATATCTATGACGCATTATTTAAACAGGATGCGGTGAAACATATTTTGGTGCGCCATGAGCAGGGCGCGACTCACGCAGCTGATGGGTACGCGCGTGCAACAGGTAAACCGGGTGTAGTGTTGGTAACGTCCGGTCCTGGTGCAACAAATGCCATAACTGGAATTGCAACAGCATACCTGGATTCAATTCCTATGGTAGTTTTAACCGGTCAGGTATCCAGTAACGTTATTGGAAGTGATGCCTTTCAGGAAGTTGATTCTGTTGGTATCAGTCGCCCCTGTGTAAAACATAATTTTCTGGTTAAAGATCTGAGTAAGTTGGCAGATACATTAAAAAAGGCTTTTTACGTGGCAACAACTGGACGACCAGGTCCTGTTGTTGTAGATATTCCAAAAGATATAACTGATCCTGGTATTAAAATTTCTTACCAATACCCAACGGAAATCGTAATGCGTTCTTATAACCCGAATGTTAAGGGTCATTCAGGTCAAATTAAGCGTGCTATTGATCTAATTCTAAGTGCGCGTCGACCAATGATTTATAGCGGGGGTGGTGTTGTTTTAGGAAATGCATCCGAGAGTTTAATTGAGTTTACCCGAAAACTAGGATTCCCGATTACCCAGACATTAATGGGGCTGGGTGCTTATCCTGCCTCAGACAAGCAAAATATTGGTATGTTGGGGATGCACGGTACCTATGAAGCTAATATGGCAATGCATGATTGTGATGTTTTAATTGCTATTGGAGCACGATTTGATGATCGGGTAACAGGTAAACTAGACGAATTTTGCCCCAATGCAAAAATAATACATATTGATATTGATCCTGCATCAATCTCTAAAAATGTAAAAGTTGATATTCCGATTGTAGGTGATGTGAAACAAGTATTAACTGAATGTTGTTCAGAATTAGCATTGAGTAAACAGAAAATGGATCCAAAGCAACTTCAGTCCTGGTGGTCTAAAATTAATGATTGGAAAAAAATGGATTGTTTACGCTACGATCGCAATAGCGCTTTGATAAAGCCACAATTTGTTTTAGAAAAATTATATGACATAACACAAGGTGACGCCTTCGTTACATCTGACGTTGGACAACATCAGATGTGGGCTGCACAGTTCTATAAATTTGATCAACCTCGTCGCTGGATTAATTCCGGTGGACTTGGGACCATGGGATTTGGTTTGCCTGCAGCAATGGGTGTACAACTTGCTTTTCCCGATGCTACAGTTGCTTGTATTACTGGTGAAGCCAGCATTCAAATGTGTATACAAGAGCTTTCAACTTGTAAGCAATATAATTTACCAATTAAAATTATTACATTGAATAATGGTTATATGGGAATGGTTCGTCAATGGCAGGAATTTTTTTATGAAGGACGTTATTCAAATTCTTATGTTGAAGCCTTACCTGATTTTGTGAAGTTAGCTGAAGCTTACGGACATGTGGGAATGAATATTGAAAATCCTGCAGATGTTGAATCTGCACTTAAAGAGGCATTTTCAATGAAAGATAAATGTGTGTTCATGAATTTTATGACAGATAAAACTGAAAATGTCTATCCGATGATAGCTGCGGGTAAAAGTCATAATCAAATGCACTTATCTCCTGAAAGGGAACTTGCATAGATGCAACATATAATATCATTGTTAATGGAAAATGAAGCTGGCGCTCTATCGCGTGTTGCAGGGTTGTTTTCAGCTCGTGGTTATAATATTGAATCGTTAACTGTAGCAGTTACTGAAGATCCTACACTTTCACGTATGACCCTGGTTACTAGTGGATCTGATAAAATTATTGAACAAATTATCAAACAGCTAAATAAACTAGTTGATGTTGTTAAATTGATTGATTTATCTGAAGGACCATTTATTGAACGTGAATTGATGTTATTAAAAGTCAAAGTAGCTGATTTAAAAGTTCGTGAGGAAATTAAAATTTTAGCAGAAATATTTCGTGGTCGTATTTTAGACGTCACAAATGACACATATACAGTTGAAGTCACTGGTTCGACAGAAAAGTTAGATGCTTTTATAGCAGCACTAAACTCATCAGTAATTTTAGAAACGGTACGTTCCGGCGCAACAGGAATATTGCGTGGAGAAAAATGTTTGAAAATTTAATTTGGATATAAATTAATTATATTTGTAACTATTTAGCGTAACTAGAAAAGAGTAAAAGAGCGAGGATCTGGAACCGGGATAGCCCAATCAAGACCGTGTGCCGCAGGACGCGGCACCCGAGCACGCCATGGATGGCGATCTTTTGCGTGTCTTGATTGGGCTATCCCGGTTCCGGAGCCGATGGATTTAGTAGAATCCTATTCATAATACTTGTTTCTGGATTACGCAATAGTTACTTATATTTTACTTTTAATAAATAGAAATAGACACTATTTCACAACACCACAAGGTACTGAAAACATGAACATTTATTACGACAAAGACTGTGATCTTTCAATTATCAAAGGCATGAAAGTAACGATTGTAGGCTATGGTTCACAGGGCCATGCACATGCAAATAATTTAAAAGAATCTGGTGTTAATGTCACAGTTGGACTGCGTAGTGATTCAAGTTCAGCAAAAAAAGCAGAAGCTTCAGGATTAACTGTTAAATCAATTGACGAAGCAGTTAAAAATGCTGATGTTGTTATGATTCTTGCACCAGATGAACATCAAGCGCGTTTGTATCGAAATCATATTGTCGATAATATTAAAAAAGGTGCTGCTTTAGCATTTGCCCATGGTTTTAATATTCATTATGGTCAGATTGAACCACGTACAGATTTAGATGTTATTA
This sequence comes from Thiohalomonadales bacterium, assembly GCA_048060815.1. Classification (GTDB taxonomy): domain Bacteria; phylum Pseudomonadota; class Gammaproteobacteria; order UBA6429; family Thiohalophilaceae; genus CAYQUC01. Next base: position 3,092 of record JBGMQW010000047.1, read on the forward strand.
TGATTGCACCTAAAGGCCCTGGTCATTTAGTTCGTTCAACCTACACACAAGGTGGCGGTGTTCCTAGTTTAATCGCAGTGGATCAGGATGCATCCGGTAAAGCAAAAGCAATCGCGTTATCTTATGCTTCTGCAAATGGTGGTGGTCGTGCTGGAATTATTGAAACTAATTTTAAAGAAGAAACAGAAACGGATTTATTTGGTGAGCAAGCTGTACTGTGTGGTGGTACAACTGCATTAGTTCAAGCAGGTTTTGAAGTATTGGTTGAAGCCGGTTATGCTCCTGAGATGGCATATTTTGAGTGTTTACATGAATTAAAACTTATTGTTGATTTAATGTATGAAGGTGGTATTGCTAACATGCGATATTCAATTTCTAACACAGCTGAATACGGTGATTTGACTCGAGGTCCCCGTATAATTACTGAAGAAACAAAAGATGAAATGCGATATATATTACAAGAAATTCAAAATGGTGAATTTGCTCGAGAATTCATTTTAGAAAATCAAGCTGGTGCTGCAACATTAAAAGCGAAACGTCGAATCGGACAGGATCACCTTATTGAAGAAGTAGGTGAAAAGTTACGTGGTATGATGCCATGGATTAGTGCAAATAAAATTGTTGATAAAACTAAAAACTAATGAACTAAAAAATTGAATAATATTGTTAATCTGTATTTTTCATAATATATGGCTGTTTCCCGTCACTCAGTAATTGCACCAGAAGGTTGGCGATTTATTGTTCCGATGTTAATCGTATCAATAGTCGGCCAATTTTTCCTTGAATCCTGGGCTATTATTTTATGGACTTTATTTTTTATTACTCTGTATATTTTTCGTGACCCTCATCGTAAATGTCCTGCAGCGCCACTAGCAATTGTAAGTCCTGTTCATGGTACCGTTACAGAAGTAGCAGTAAAACAAGATACATTTTTAGAACGTGAAGCTAATTTCATAAGTATAACAATGCCATTTTATACTATATTTAGTATTAGAAGTATTACCGAAGGTAAAGTTATGAATCAATGGCATCAGAATCAGGATAGCGGAGAGAAATCTTGTTTTATTTATGCTATTTGGATACAAACTGATGAGAACGATGATGTGGTTTTGGTGTTACGGCCTGGTCGATGGTTAAAGCAAATTAAAAGTTATTTTATTACTGGCGAACGTGTTGGTCAGGGACACCGTATGGGCTATATTTTATTTGGTAACGATATTGATATATATATTCCCAAGTCATCGACTATTAAAGTAGAAAAAGGCTTAAAAGTGTCTGCTGGTATAGATATCCTGGCGCAATTGGTACACGATTAAGTTAATCTGGATATGAATCAACTTGGATAAAGTTATGGATAAATCAGATAAACCAAAACGATATAAACGAGGAATTTATTTACTTCCTAACTTATTTACAACTGCCGCATTATTTTGTGGCTTTTATGCCATTATTGCTGCGATGCAAAATCATTTCATCGTTGCGGCAATTGCGATATTTATTGCAATGTTACTGGATGGTCTTGATGGTCGTGTAGCACGATTAACAAATACGCAATCTGATTTTGGTGCGCAATATGATAGCCTGGCTGATCTAATTTCTTTTGGTTTAGCACCTTCCTTAGTAATGTATCAATGGTCTTTGCTGAATATGGGTAAAGCGGGTTGGCTTGTTGCATTTATATATGCTGCGACTGCTGCTTTACGATTAGCTCGCTTTAATACTCAAGTTGGTACAGCAGATAAAAACTATTTTCAAGGTTTACCAAGTCCTGCAGCAGCAGCAATTGTAGCGGGTGCAGTTTGGGTAGGTCAGGACTACAATGTTACAGGTCGGTTAGTTGACATTGCAGCAATGATTGTAACTGTAACAGCAGGCTTATTAATGGTCAGTAATATTCGTTACCATAGTTTTAAAGCTATTGATTTTAAAGGAAAAATTCCATTTTTCTTATTGTTAATGATTATGCTGGTTATTGTATTTATCTCATATGAACCACCTACAATTTTATTTGGCCTGTTTGTGATTTATGCTGTTTCTGGTCCAGTATTTACTTTAATAGAAATACGAAAACGACGGGCATTACGACGAGCATATAAAAAAGCACGTAAATTAAGAAAAAATAATGATTAATTGTAACTACTCAGCGTAACTTTAAAAAAGTAACAGAGTGAGGATTTGGAATCGGAATAGCCTTATCAAGACCGTGTGCCGCAGGACGCGGCACTCGAGCATGCCATGGATGGCAATCTTTTGCGTGTCTTGATAGGGCTATTCCGGTTCCGAAGCCGGTGGATTCAGTAGTAACTAATTTGTTTACTTGATTCTGAAATACGCTGAATAGTTACGATTAATTTAATAATGTGAACGATCAAATGGTATTTCATAAATGTCAGATAAATTAATTATATTTGATACAACTTTACGTGATGGCGAACAAAGTCCTGGTGCTTCAATGACATTACCTGAAAAGGTGCGCATCGCTAAAGCACTTGAAAGAATGGGAGTTGACATTATAGAAGCTGGTTTTCCGATAGCAAGTGTTGGTGATTTTGAGTCTGTGCAGGCAGTCGCACGTAGTATTAAAAATAGCACAGTCTGTGGATTAGCACGGGCATTAGATAAAGATATAGATCGAGCTGGAGAAGCAGTAAATGATGCATCACGTCGGCGCATTCATACATTTATAGCAACTTCACCAATTCATATGAAAATGAAGTTACGCATGGAACCGGAACAAGTCATAGAGCAAGCTGTCCATGCGGTGAAACGTGCTTTAAAATATACTGACGATGTTGAATTTTCACCTGAAGATGCAGGGCGATCTGAAATTGACTTTTTATGTCGAATTTTGGAAGCTGTAATAAATGCGGGAGCTACAACTTTAAATATTCCTGATACTGTTGGTTACAATGTTCCGGAACAATTTGGTTCATTAATTCACACACTAAAAGATAAAATCCCAAATTCAGATAAAGCCATTTTTTCTGTACACTGTCATAATGATCTTGGCATGGCCGTTGCTAACTCCTTGTCAGCCGTTATGAAAGGTGCACGTCAGGTTGAGTGCACAATTAATGGAATAGGTGAAAGAGCCGGTAATGCTGCCTTAGAAGAGGTAGTAATGGCTGTAAAAACCCGCAGAGATCTATTCATGTGTAATGTAGATCATATAAATTCAACTGAAATTGTACCGACCTCAAAACTAGTGTCTGGAATAACAGGTTTTGCAATACAGCCAAATAAAGCAATCGTTGGTGCAAATGCTTTTGCTCATGAATCAGGAATTCATCAGGATGGTGTTTTAAAAAGTCGTGAAACATATGAAATAATGAAAGCTGAGGATGTTGGTTGGAGTGCCAATCGTATAGTACTCGGTAAGCATTCGGGACGAAATGCCTTTCGCAGTAGATTAAAAGTACTTGGTGTTGAGTTTGAAACTGAACTTGAATTGAATGATGCATTTGGACGCTTTAAAGATCTTGCCGACAAAAAACACGAAATATTTGATGATGATCTCCAGATTTTAGTTACTGAAACCAAGAATAGCTCTGGAAATGAGTATTATAGTTTAATTTCACTTCATGTTTGTTCAGAAACTGGTGAAACTCCAATTGCGAATGTAACGCTAAATATTGATAATACAGAATTGAGTGCCACTTCAGAAGGAGGGGGCCCGGTTGATGCAACTTTTTGTGCCATTGAATTGATGGTTGGTAGTGGTACTGAGCTACAATTATATTCTGTTAATAATATAACCACAGGTACTGATTCACTAGGTGAAGTAACTGTTCGTCTTGAAAAATCTGGAATTATTGCTAATGGTCAAGGTTCGGATACTGATATTGTAATTGCATCTGCAAAAGCCTATATTAATGCTTTAAATAAGATTGCAACTCCAATAAATCGCAAGCACCCACAAAAAAAATAGAAAATTATTAAATTTTGACACAATTTTTTTGAAACAGTAAAAATAATAGATACCTTTAAATAATGACTAATAATTTAACTCGAAATCAATATCTATCTATTATGGGCATAAATGTCTGGGTTGAGCGGGATAATATAAATACACGAAGTTATACAAAAAATTCAGAACTTAAAACAAAAGTTAAAAGTGAATTGATGCTTAAGGATATAACCTCGTTGGATTGGAATGAACTCGATAAAACTGTAAATCAATGTCAAAATTGTAACTTATACAAAACGCGAAAAAATAGTGTTTTTGGTAGTGGTAACAAAAATGCGAAATTATTTATAATTGGTTCTATACCTAATATAGAAGAGGACAATAAAAGTCAGATATTTATCGGTACAGAAGGAATTTTGCTTGATAATATGTTAAAGGTACTCGATTTATCCAGAAGCGATGTATTTACAACAAACATTCTTAAATGCAAATCTCAAAAGCATCGGCAATTCACTAATGCTGAGATGGATAATTGCTTTTCCTATCTTAAACGACAAATAGATCTGGTTAAACCGAAAGTGTTAATTATATTTGGTGAACAAGTCGCTCAGTTTATATTAAAGATTGATAAAAGTATGACAACACTAATTACTGAAATGTACGATTACAATGGTATATCAGTAATTGTGATTAAACATCCGGAGCAATTATTATTATCGGGTTCAAGTAAGAAACAAGCTTGGTTAAGTTTACAAAAAATTAGAACAATACTTAATTAACTACTTTAACTATAATATAAGTTCAAAAATATTGTAAATCTAAATAATTTTTAATTTTACTATGAGCGCAGTTTTCACATTAACCAGTAATAGTATTCGTCCAATGACAGAGTCTGATCTCGATTGGATAATGGAAATAGAAATGAGTGTATATCCTCATCCCTGGACACGAGGAATATTTTCTGATTGCATCAAAGTTGGTTATAAATGTTGGGTTTTAGAGGATGAGTATAATATTATTGGTTATACGGTGATGTCTATGACTATTAATGAGGTACATTTATTAAATATTAGTATTGCATCAAATCGTCAAAATCAAGGCTTAGGTCGACAATTTGTAATTCAAATGTGTGAAATTGCAAAGCAATCTCAAGCAGACACAATGTTACTAGAAGTTAGACCATCAAATACTATAGCTATCCATTTATATGACAGTATTGGTTTTAATGAAATCGGTATACGGAAAAATTATTATCCTGATGATAATGGTAATCGCGAAGATGCGATAATAATGGCAAAATCACTAATTTAATATTTAAAAAATGAAGAATGTGAAAAAATTATTTTTATTTATAGCGAGCCTATTATTACTTAGTTGTGCAAATTTAATGGGTAATGTTTCCGATGGTTATTATACTTCAGTAAATAAAGTGTTTAAAATTAAAACACCTGCTATTCCAAAATTAAGTGTACAAGATGGGGTGTTGAATGAACGAATTTTTGTTGATTTTTATCAATCTCGTGGGTTTTGGAAAAAATACGGATTGTATAGCATTGAATGGTATAAACCGGAAACAGAAATAGATAGTGATAAAGCGTTTTATCATTTTACTAAAAATACTACATCAGCTTTTGTGACGAATAATTTTGGTAGCCGAGGTGTATTTAATCTAGTTAATTCCAGAAACATTAAAGTTAATGATCAAACTGCCTATCAATTTGTAGCAGATGGAATACTGGACAATGTCAATGCCGTGTGGGTCGGAACTTTTATTAAATTTGATAACTACATAGCACTGATTTCAATTATTATTTTATCTGAAGATAGAAATACTGAGATAATTGGAAATGGTCTGCATGGTGCAACCGTACAGGCAAATATTCCCTGGGATAAATATAATACCTATCTGCACTCATTTACTAAAATAAAATCACAATAAATTCATTATTTTATCCAGAATTTTTTTCGTGGATGATCGTGTTATGTGCAAATGTGATAACATACTTGTAATAGGTAAACTTTTAAAATTGAATTATAATTTATAAATATCAGATAAAATAATTATTAAACTATGTCAAAATTAACAACAGAATATTCACGTCGTCGTACATTTGCAATAATATCCCATCCTGATGCTGGTAAAACCACGCTAACAGAAAAATTATTATTATTTGGTGGTGCTATTCAGTTAGCGGGTACAGTTAAAGGTCGAAAAGCTGCTAGACATGCAACTTCAGATTGGATGGAACTTGAAAAACAACGTGGTATATCAATTACTTCATCCGTAATGCAGTTTCCATATAAAGATTATATGGTAAATTTATTGGATACTCCCGGACATGAAGATTTTTCAGAAGATACTTATCGCACATTAACGGCGGTTGATTCCGCATTATTGGTTATTGATAGTGCGAAAGGGGTAGAAAGTCGTACAATTAAATTGATGGAAGTATGTAGATTAAGATCAACACCAATACTGACCTTTATAAATAAACTTGATCGTGAAGGACGTGATCCAATTGAATTGTTGGATGAAGTTGAAGATATATTAAAGATTAAATGTGCGCCTATTACCTGGCCAATTGGTATGGGTAAACAATTCAAAGGCGTATATCATCTTTATGACAATACAGTTCACCTTTTTAGTGCGACCCATGGTGGTAAAATTCAACAAGGTGAAGTTATTGAGGGCTTGGAGAATCCACGACTTAATGAAGTTTTAGGTTCAGTTGCTAATGAATTCCGGGAAGAAATTAAATTAGTGCAAGGTGCCAGTCATGAGTTTGTACAACAGGAATTTTTAGATGGAACATTAAGTCCGGTGTTATTTGGTTCAGCAATAAATAATTTTGGCGTTGATGAATTTCTTGATTTTTTTATTAACGTTGCACCCAAACCCCAAAATCGTTCTACTACTACACGAGAAGTCGAAGCGACAGAAGAAAAATTTTCAGGTTTTGTTTTTAAAATTCAGGCAAACATGGATCCTGCTCATCGTGATCGAATTGCATTTATGCGAGTATGTTCGGGTAAATATAGCAGGGGAATGAAGCTACGGCATGTGAGAATTGGTAAAGACGTTAAAATCCAAAATGCTATTACATTTATGGCAAGTGAACGGGATCATGTTGAAGAAGCGTTTCCAGGAGACATAATAGGTTTACATAATCATGGTACTATTCAAATTGGTGATACTTTTACACAAGGTGAATCACTGAAATTTACCGGAATTCCAAATTTTGCACCGGAATTATTTCGCCGCGTAGTTCTAAAAGATCCTTTACGAATGAAAGCACTGCAAAAAGGGCTTGAGCAATTAAGTGAAGAAGGTGCGTCTCAAGTTTTTAAACCATTAAACAATAATGAACTAATTGTTGGAGCTGTTGGTGTATTACAATTTGATGTTGTCGCATATCGGTTAAAAGATGAATATAAAGTGGATTGTATTTTTGAAAATTCTAATACCACAGCTGCTCGATGGGTTGAATCAGATGATGAAAAATATATTGAAGAGATGAAGAAAAAAACATCTGACAACTTGGCATATGATCATGCTGGTAGTTTAACTTATCTTGCGCCTACCAGAGTAAATTTAGACCTGGTTATTGAGCGGTATCCAAACGTTGATTTTAGAGCTACACGAGAGCATTAATGTCGTAATTTAATAGTATTTTAATTAGGTTTAGACTCATCTGTTTTAATGTCTTCAGATTTAGTTTCGTCTGTTTTAGTGTTTTCAGGTTTAGTTTCGTCTGTTTTAATGTCTTCAGGTTTAGTTTCGCCTGTTTTTTCTTTAGGTTTTGATATTTGCCGTGATGCGTAAGTAGAGCTGGAGGGTATACCGGAACGTTCATTTAAATCAGTAATCATTGCTTTAGCATGTTCAGTTACTT
>JBGMQW010000047.1:10991-18549 GCA_048060815.1 Thiohalomonadales bacterium
ATACCGGAACGTTCATTTAAATCAGTAATCATTGCTTTAGCATGTTCAGTTACTTGCTTTAATGAGCCTGGTTTTTTCCCAACGATTTGAGAATTACCTCGCTCAATTATATATTCATGCCAATTAGTACCAGGTAAACCCTCTGGAGCTTCAGTAGCTTCAATACTGATAAGAACGTATTTAGATGAAATTGATGGTGAAGCACTGTCTGTTTTATCATTTTGTTCGGCCATTCTTTATTCTCTCTTAAAATCAAAATAAAATGTGTGACATTTCTTGAATTATTTTGAAATATTGTGGGTTGCTTTGTTGTACCAGATTGAAATAATCATTGATTTAAATTTTAAAATTGCCTTGATATTATATCGTAATTTAAGTCGACTCATAATACGACCAGTATTATAAAGAAATTTTAGATAAACGACAATCTATTCGAGCTAAAATAGAGAATTAATAAGAGATGAGTGGATAATATTTTACAAATCTGTTTTTATACAGGCTTTATCTTAATCTAATCAATTAATCCTTACAATGACGATTATCATCATAAAATCGGTGTTATTTATAGATAATAATGTAAACATGACGAATATTTTTAGTGAAGCTTATTGCTTTGATAAAAACTACAGTGAAGTAAAAATAAATGTCTTGAATGCATAAGCATTAAGTGTCATTCATAAAAGGTCGCCTTATGTATGGATTTAGTTGTTAAACAGGAAGGGATTCTCTTATATGTAGATACAGCTAGCTTTCAGTCAAGTTAACGGGATTGTCGTGGTCTGAGTGACTACTCTAATTTCATTTTACTTCTAAATTCAGGATATAACAGTAATTGTAGAAAAAAGTCATATATTTGATTTGTTGATGCTTATATATTTATTCGATGAGTACCTTATATTACAATTACCAAGCTCTAGCTATAATAATAAAAATTTAAATTCATAATAATATCAATTAGTTACATATTTTATGTTTATGTTAGTAGATATTTGGTAGAAGCTAATATCGAAAATAAATTTGTGAAAATAAGCGATTATAAAATATGGCTATTCTGTCAGGTATTATTGGAAGACTATATTATTCAAGATACAATAATTACATTAGTACAAAAATACATCAATCGAAATTCATTAAAATGGACAGCATTATTTTATCATATATTACAAATTACCATCTTTGTTAGATTAAACTGCGGAGTTTAGATTTATGTTAAGAATTATTGATGGCATGAGTATCAATAGATATGACAAAGGTGATGAAGTAAACTGATGGTAGCAAAAAAATACATTTGTCACGAGCATTACAAAGAATTCGTACTCGAATTAAGCAAAAAATTTAATACCAGAACAAAGATAACGATTACGACAAATGACTTCAGAACATCATCAGAAGATCTCACATCAATGGTCTCGTCAACATTTAAAATAAAATCACTATAAATTGAAATTTTTAATTATATAAACGGGCACTAAATGAAATTTCTGAATTTTGTATCAAACGATGGTACTTCAAAAAATAAAACTGTTTATTCCTGGGTTCTTTATGACTGGGCAAATTCTGCATTTGCAGTCTGCATTTTTACGGTATTTTATCCATTATTTTTTAAAAGTTACTGGCATCCCGGGGTTGATGCTACAACGAGTACCTTTCATTTAGGTTTATCAAATTCCCTGGCAAGTATTATAATTGTTTTTATTGCTCCAATAATCGGATCTATTGCTGATAACAGTAGTACCAAAAAATGGTTTTTATTATTTTTTGCTATTATGGGCATTCTTATGACTGCTGGACTTTATTTTATTCATCAAGGTGAATGGTTAATTGCATCTGGTTTTTATGTGATGGCTAGCATTGGTTTTATGGGAGCAAATATCTTTTATGATTCTTTATTGCTAATTGTTGCTGACAAAAATGAATTAGATGTCATTTCAGGTTTAGGTTATGCTTTTGGTTATATTGGAGGTGGTATATTATTTGTTTTTAATATTATACTTGTGTCAAATCCTGAATGGTTTGGGTTATTGGATAAAACTATTGCTGTTCGAGTTTCATTTATAAGTGTAGCGGTTTGGTGGTTGATATTTTCGATACCAATCATGTTGTATGTTGCCGAACCTAAAACAAGTAAAACAGGAACAGTGTATCAAATAATTAAATCAGGACTAACAGAATTAAAAAATACTTTTCAAGAAATAAAAAAATTTAAAATAGTCGTTACATTTTTAGTTGCATATTGGCTTTACATTGATGGAGTAGATACGATAGTTCGAATGTCCGTGGATTATGGATTATCAATCGGTCTTGATACAAATAATTTAATTATTGCGATTATGATAACGCAATTTATTGGTTTTCCGGCAGCTATCATGTTTGGATTCATTGGCAAAAAATATGGTCCTAAACGTGGAATTTTAATAGCGATAACCGTCTATATATTAGTTACATTATATGCCGTATCGATGAGTACTACTCAAGAGTTCTATATTATGGCCATTATAATTGGTTTAGTACAAGGTGGTGTTCAATCATTAAGTCGATCGTTATTTGCGCGAATTATTCCACCAAGTAAATCAGCCGAATTTTTTGGATTCTATAATATGATGGGGAAATTTGCCGCAGTATTTGGCCCGTTACTGGTGGGTGGTGTTGCTGTTATAACAGGCAATTCTCGTTATTCAATGTTATCACTCATAATTTTATTTGTTTTAGGTGGTATTTTACTTTATTTTGTGGACGAGCAAAAAGCTATTAATAACATTAAAGAAATGTCATAGTTTAGGTATTTAATATGAGTAAAAAAAATAATACGCCGTCATTTTGGCAAGTTGTAAAAAGTGTTTTAGCAGGATTGCTAGGTGTACAAAGTACTGAAAACAGGGAACGTGACTTTCAGCATGGTAAATTTTCAGCCTATGTATTTGTGGCACTAATTATTGTGACAATATTTATTCTTATTATAGTTACAGTAGTTAAAACAGTTATGTATTTTTCAGGTATATAATTAATAAAATTTTATTGTGGTGTAATTCACTCCTGGAAACAATTAGTCAGTAATTTTTTCGATACGATTAATCTGAAGTTTAATATCTTCATTTAACTGATTTAATTCTTCAGCTCGTGCCTTGACTTTATTAACGACATCTTCAGGTGCTTTATCAATAAATTTATTATTATTTAACTTCGCTGTTACCTGATTTAATTCTTTATCTATTTTATCAAGTTCTTTTTGAAGGCGGGTTAGCTCCGATTTTTTATCAATTAACCCGGCCATGGGAATTAAAATTTTCATGTGACCCAATAATGCAGTTGCAGAATCTGGAGCTTGATCAGAACCTTCTAACCACTGAATGCTTTCTATTCTTCCGATATCAATTATATAGTTTTGATAATTATCCAATCGTTGTTTATCTTGAATTGAACCATGTTGCAGTACAATTGGAAGTTTTTTATGAGGATCAATGTTCATACCGCTTCGAATTTGACGAATCCCCAGTATAAATGATTTTACCCAGTTAATATCATCTTCAGCAGCTTGATCGAGTAGATCAGCATTATGAACAGGGTAGGGTTGTAACATGATAGTATCACCTGTTGTTGCTGCTAGTGGAGCAATTCGTTGCCATATTTCTTCAGTTATATAAGGTATAATCGGGTGTGCCAAACGAAGTAATGTTTCAAGCACCCGAACTAAAGTTTGCCTTGTTCCTCGAAGTTGTTTTATAGTTGAGTTCTCATTTGATAAAATTGATTTTGATAATTCTATATACCAATCACAGTATTCATTCCAGGTAAAATCATAGATACACTGTGCGATAAAATCAAGACGATAGGTTTTAAACGAATTTTCTATTTCCAGTTCTTTTGATTGTAATAAGGAGATAATCCATTTATCGGCAGAATTTAATTCAATTTCATTATTTTTTTGACCACAGTCTTCTCCTTCAGTGTTACTTAAAACATATCGAGCAGCATTCCATAATTTATTACAAAAATTTCGATATCCTTCAATTCGTTGTAAATTGAAATTAATATCGCGGCCAGTTGATGCAAGTGAGGCAAAGGTAAAGCGTAATGAATCGGTTCCTAATGACGGAATTCCATCTGGAAATTCCTTTCGGGTTTGTTTTTCAATTTTGCTTGCCATCTGTGGTTGCATTAAACCAGAAGTGCGCTTGCTTATTAATTCTTCGAGTGTTATTCCATCAATCAAATCAATCGGATCAAGAACGTTACCTTTTGATTTTGACATCTTTTGACCATGAGAATCTCGTACCAGGCCGTGGATGTAAACTTCTTTAAATGGAATTTTTCCGGTAAATTTAATACCCATCATAATCATACGGGCTACCCAAAAGAAAATAATATCAAATCCAGTAACTAATACAGTTGTAGGGTAAAAGGTTTTTAATGCTTCAGTCTGTTTTGGCCAACCGAGTGTTGAGAATGGCCAAAGAGCTGATGAAAACCATGTGTCCAGAACATCATTATCTTGTTTTAATAATACATTTTGATCGATGTTATTTTTTGATCGTACTTCTTGTTCAGTTCGGCCAACATAAAGATTACCTTTTTCATCATACCAGGCTGGAATTCGATGGCCCCACCAAATTTGACGACTGATACACCAGTCTTGAATATTGTGCATCCAGTCATAATAGGTATTTTTCCAATTATCCGGTACAAATCTGATATCACCATTTTCAACTGCTGCAATAGCCGGTTTGGCTAAAGACTCAACTTTAACATACCATTGATCGGTTAAATATGGTTCGATAACGGCATGTGAACGATCTCCTCGTGGTACCACAAGTTTGTGATCGACAACTTTTTCAAGTAATCCTGATTCCTCTAAATCAGCGACTGCTTGTTTACGGACGACATAACGGTCAAGATCACGATATTTCTCAGGTACGTTTTCATTGGTTTTCGCATCTATTGTAAAAATGTTGATAATATCCAGGTTATGTCTTTTACCCATTTCGTAATCGTTGAAATCGTGTGCAGGTGTGATTTTGACACAGCCAGTTCCAAATTCAGGATCAACATAATCATCTGAAATGACAGGTATTTTCCGTTCAGTTAATGGTAATAGAATCTTTTTACCAATTATATCTCTATATCGCTTATCTTCAGGGTGTACTGCAACGGCACAGTCACCAAACATCGTCTCTGGTCTAGTGGTTGCTACAATTAGAAACGAATCTGAATTTTCAATAGGATAGCGAATATGCCACATGTGGCCATTTTCTTCTTCAGAAACCACTTCAAGATCGGATATAGCAGTGTGTAAAACTGGATCCCAGTTAACTAATCGTTTCCCTCGATAAATAATATCTTCTTCATAGAGTTTAACAAAAACTTCTCTAACGGCTTCAGACAGGCCATCATCCATGGTAAATCGTTCACCTGACCAATCTAGCGATGAACCCATGCGCCGTAATTGTTGGGTTATTGTGCCACTTGATTGTTCTTTCCACTGCCAGATTTTTTCGATAAAATTGTCACGACCAAGATCAAATCGTGTTTTATTCTCGCTATTTAATTGTCTTTCAACAACCATTTGGGTTGCGATTCCGGCATGATCCGTTCCAGCTTGCCATAGGGTGTTATCTCCTAACATTCGATGATAACGAGTCAAGCTATCCATTATGGTGTTATGGAAGGCATGCCCCATATGAAGGCTACCAGTGACATTAGGAGGTGGGAGCATAATACAATAGGGTTTACCACTATTTGAGGGTGAAAAGTAATTCTTCTCTTCCCAGGTTTTATACCAGCGTTGCTCAATCTGGGTAGGGTTGTAAATTTTATCCACTTTTTTCCTTTTATCTATCTTAATTTGAACCTATGTCATAGGTCATTGTTTAGCTATGATATGATCAATTATACAGTATTAATTTAAATAATTGGCAGCTAGATTGATTTATTGATTTAATTTAATAATATATCAAGTCTGTACCACATTAATTAATGCATTTACTATAATCGAAATTATTCTAAACTCAAACAATCATAAACTAAAAATTTTTTAACATGCTTTCAAATATATCATTACAAAATCGCTTTTATTTATTAATAGTGGTTATATTAATAATTAAAGTCTTTTTAGCCTTAATGATACCGATGACTGGTGATGAGGCCTATTTTATCTTTTGGGCAAGATATCCTGACTACGGTTACTATGACCACACACCGATGGTAGCCTGGATCTTAACTGCAATTTTATCAGTATCGGATGCTGAACTTTGGATACGTATACCAGCAATTTTGTTTTCAATGTTAATTGCGTGGGTCATTTACAAGTTATTGGGGAAAAGTGAAGATCAAAATAGTAAAAAAGTTGCCATTTATGCAGCAAGTATTTACCTGCTAATCCCTGTTAATTTAGTCGCAGTTTTGATGACAACAGATACACCATTAATCTGGTGGAGTTTTTTTAGTGGCGTTAGCTATTATCAGGCACAAAAACAGGATTCTTTTTCGTGGTATTTAATTTGTGGAATATTTTTGGGATTGGCATTTTTATCAAAATTTTTCTCAGGTTTATTGGCTTTTGCTTTTTTAATTCATACGGTATTTTATGTAAGGCGAGGTATAAAACCATATATTGGTTTGTTAATAGTTTTTATTATTTTATTACCTTTTATTTTTTTGAATCTCCTATGGAATTATAATAATTGTTGGAATAATTATCTATTTAATTTACTAAATCGTACCCAGGGCAGTTCTTTTTCATTTAAAACTACAGGTATATATTTTTTTATGCTTGTGTTTATCATGCCACCGGGTATTTATTATTTAATTAGAAATAAAAATACTTTTAAATCTTTATTTAGTAAAAAAGGTAGAGAGCATACCTATTTAGCTTTATTTATAATTCCGATTTTCTTGTTCGGATTTTTATCTTTTTTTAAAAGTATAGGTTTGCATTGGTTGTTTAGTTTTATACCGTTTCTGGTATTAGGTTTAGCAAAATTACTCACAGTATTTCAGTTAGAAAAAAGTTTAAAATTTATGACTATTTATGCTGTAATACATGTAATTATCATTGGGGTTATACTTATAACAGCACCGGCATTATTTCAGTCAAACGAAAAATTATATAAAACATTAGTGATTGGATATTATCCAGACGAAATGTTAAATGAAGTATCTAAATATAAATCGGATTTTATTTTTGCTACAGATAGTTATGCATTATCTGCGCAATTAAGTTATCACGCTAAAGAACATATAATAGTTTTTGGCGATGGTTCTTATCACGCTCGACAAGATGATCTTATAACTGATTTTAGATTATTAAAAGGAAAAGATATATTAATTATTAGTGAGGTAGAAAAATTAGCTGCTTATTCAGAATTTTTTGAAAGCTATGAAATACGTACAATGCTTATTCAGGGAACGGAGTTATATTATGCATTAGGAGTAAATTTCAAGTATGAAAAATATCGAGAAACTACATTAACAAGAATTCGTCAGCGGTATTATAATATACCAGAATATTTGCCACAAAAGGCATGTTACATGGACGAACGTTATGCAAACCTAAACTAATCTT
>JBGMQW010000047.1:18649-20125 GCA_048060815.1 Thiohalomonadales bacterium
GAATCTAATTTGGAATCTAATTTGGAATCTAATTTGGAATCTAATTTGGAATCTAAACTGGATTTATTTTGAATATCATTTTTAGTATTAAGCTGGATATCAACCAGGGAATCATCAACAAGAGAAATATTTTTTTGTGTTTTAGGTATATTTAAGCTTGGCTTTTCTATAACGACATTACTATTTTCAAATTTCATTAAATTATTCTTTTTGACATTTGAGCTTAACTCAAATGAAATTATATCTGCTTTTGTTTTAATTTCAGTTTTTTTGATATTAGTAAATTCAGATTTAATTAGTTCATCTTTACTGTTATTTTCAACTTTAATTGGTTTTTTATCATCATTTAAATCCAGTATTTTCGATTTCGAACTTGAATCGAGTTTAATTTCAACTGAGCTATCCATGTTAAAGAGCGAGGAATTTTGACCTTCAGGTATAACTATTTCATCTAACATTGGAACAATTAAATCGTGATCATAAAAATCATTTAAACTGGTATTATCAGACACATTATCTGTTTGTGGTATATTAGAATCAATGTTTGGTATAGCAAGTTCTGCAGATTTAGTATTTGAAGTGTTGTAATCGGGAACAGATTCTACAAGAATTTCTTCAATCTCATCATTAACACCATTATCAATATTTTCGTTTAACTCTTGCTCGACAGGCATTTCCAAAATGTTAGGTTGTTGGATTGATTCAGAACTAATAAATGTAGGATTTGGAATTTCTGAACTTGATTCGTTTAATCGAGTTTCCATAGTATCGTTACCAATACGATCTGCACGAGCAATACTCTCGCGTGCTTCATTAATCTTGGAGTCGCCTTGTTTTAATAAAGACTTTATAGATTCTAAAGATTTAATTAATGATTCTTGTGGATCATTGCCATCAAAACTTGGTTTTTTGGTGGGGGTCCTTTTACTCATCTAGACTAGCCTCTTATATTGTGATATTCCATTTGATAACCACGGTCATTATAATACTTATATCGAGTTCGACCATCAATACTACTGTTATCATTTTTATTAACAATCTCAACTACGCGACTATATTGACTAAATAAATCAGGAACAGTAGAGCTAAAATTAATTAAAACATCATTATTTTTATTTTTTTCTGTTTTTTGCTGTTCAGTGCTAATAACAACTGAACAGTTTGTTGCACTAGCCGATTTAGACAAAGCATGAGGGATAAAACTCTCAGGCTTGTATGACCAAAGTAAATCATCTAATAATTCGGCATGTTCAGTTGTTTGTGACTGTACAAAAATGCTATGCCCCAGATGTTGTGCTTTTTCAATTAATCGACAAGCAAAATTCTCACGAGCCTGAGGTGTATTGTTATCTAAAATATAGAAATCGATACGGGTCATATCCTAACTCTTTGTGGATTAAAAACAGCTCAAACTACTAGAAAATAAGAATAAATTTAAAATTTATTATTCGAAATCAGATATCTAACATTATCATA
>JBGMQW010000048.1:0-18251 GCA_048060815.1 Thiohalomonadales bacterium
ATCATTTAGTTATAACATTTGAATATATTATATTTGATTATTACAATAGTAAATTTATGGAATATAATATTCAAGTAAATACAGAAGTTGTCGATAGTGATAGAAAATAAATAACTAAATTATAAAGAGAATTTACATTACATGAAATTTATTCTTGGCATTGTATTAGTATTTGCAGCTGTAATTGGTGGATATTTATTGTCTCATGGTGATTTGTTATTACTGTATCAACCATTTGAGCTATTAATTATCCTGGGGGGTGCTTTCGGTGCGTTTGTTATAGCAAATCCTAAACATGTTGTAATTTCATCGATCAAGGGTGTCCTGGCTTTATTAAAAGGATCATTATACGGTAAACAAAATTACATGGATGCGCTTGGATTAATGTTTGATTTATTTTCTAAATCAAGAAAAGAAGGATTAATGGCCTTGGAAGGAGATATTGAAGAACCTGAACAAAGTCCAATTTTTCAAAAATATCCTAAAATTTTATCTAACCACCATCTTGTAGATTTTATAAGTGATTACCTTCGCTTAATGGTCGGCGGTAATATGAATGCTTTTGAGTTAGAAAACTTAATGGACTTAGAACTTGAAACACATCACCATGAAGCAGAAAAACCAAGCAGCGCTATTACATTAATGTCCGATGGACTTCCAGCTTTTGGTATAGTTGCCGCTGTAATGGGTGTTGTCATAACAATGGGATTTATTTCAGAACCACCAGAAGTTTTAGGTGCTCATGTTGGAGCAGCTTTAGTTGGAACGTTTTTAGGAATATTATTGGCTTACGGATTTGTTGGTCCAATGGGAACAGCCATGGCAGCTCAAGTTGAAGAAGAAAGTAAATTATATGAGAGTATTAAGGTATGCATACTAGCGACTTTAAATGGGTATACACCACAAATAGCCGTTGAATTTGGACGAAAAGCATTATATTCAAATGTTAGACCAGGTTTTGTTGAGCTGGAAAATTATATTAAAGATAATAAATAATTATTATATAAAGGTGATGAATGGCTGATGATAAGCGTCAACCAATTGTAATTAAAAAAATAAAGAAAGGTGGTCATGGTCATCATGGTGGCGCATGGAAGGTTGCTTATGCTGATTTTGTAACCGCAATGATGGCTTTTTTTTTAATGCTATGGTTACTGGGATCAGCAAGTGGTGAACAACGTCAAGCAATAGCAGATTTTTTTCAAAATCCCTCTGCTGTTCAAGGTCCTGGAGGAGCCAGCACAAGTATGATTCAACTAGGTAGTTCGATGGAATCACCAAAAGCGGGAGATGATGCAAAAAATAGGGATACTGAAGATGACTCTAATGAACCCAGGTCTGGTGACACTGAAAAAGCAGAAGAAAAAAAACGTTTAGATTCTTTATTAATTGAACTAAATAAATCTATTGACAAAAGTCAGGCTTTGAAACCATTCAAAGATCAAATGTTGATAGAAATTATGCCGGAGGGTTTAAGAATACAAATATTAGATAAAGAAAATCGGGCTATGTTTGAATCCGCTAGTCCTGATCCTAAGTATTATACTAAAGCTTTGTTACGAGAAATAGCTACTACCATAAATTCTGTACCGAATAAAGTAAGTATAACAGGGCATACTGATGCAACACCTTTTTCATCAAAACGACGTGAATACAGTAATTGGGAATTATCTTCTGCTCGTGCAAATTCAGCACGTAGAGAGTTAGTAATCGGAGGCTTAAGTAAAAATAAAATTGCACGAGTTGTTGGTTTAGGGTCTTCTGTTTTATTCGATAAATCACACCCTAAAGGTGCAGTTAATAGACGTATTAGCATCATTATAATGAATAAGAAAACCCTCAAAGATCTACAGATAAACGAAGGTAATAAAGAAAGTATAAAAAACTAAGAAGTGAATTTAGTAATTTATCTGAATTTGAGATAAGAAAAATCTGTTATGATTGGTCTTTATTAATAATATCGAATACCGAAGTTATGCGTGGATACTAATCTTACTTCATAAGCTTAGTATACGCTTATAACTTTGGTATCGTCGCTCGGTAATTTTATTTTTTTCTATTGCTGCTTTTACTGCACATCCAGGTTCTTTTAAATGTACACAGTCTCTAAATTTACATAAATTAATAAAGGGGCGAAATTCTGGAAATGACCATGCAGCCTCAATATGATTAATATTCCACAATTTAAATTCTCGAACTCCTGGAGAATCAATTATCGAACCTGAAGAGGGCAAATGATATAATGTAGTGCTACTTGTGGTATGTTTACCCAAATTTATAGAATTATTTAATGCTCTGGTTTTTAAATTTAAATTTGGTAGTAAAAAATTAATAAGTGATGATTTTCCAACACCTGATTGCCCAACAAAAATACTTGTTTGTTTATCCAATCCTTTCGTAAACGATTTCATAATATTTGATTTTAATATGCTAGTGAAATAAAGCTGATAATTTAATTTGTCATAACAACTAAATTTATTCTTTAAATTTGTAAAATCATTACTATTTAATAAGTCAATTTTATTTATTACTAAGATTGGAGTGATTTTTAATAATTCAGCAGCAACTAAATAATTATCGATCAATGAAAAATCATAATCAGGTTTTATTGCACATACAATTAACATTTGTGAGATATTTGCAGCTATTGGTTTAACTTTGCCATTATTATTCGGTCTTGATAATAATGTTGTACGAGGATTTAAAGCTGTTACTACACCTTGATCATTCGATAATTTTTCCCACTTAACGAAATCACCTGAGACAATTGGAGGTAATTTTTTTCGTGGGATGCATCGGATATGTAATCCATTTGAATCTTCAATTATAAGTTCAATACCATGTTTGGATATAACTAAACCGATATTATTCTCGGGGATGATAGTTGAATTTTGCAATCGGTTTAATATTAACTAAACATTAAACGATTTATTTTAGCTGCACAAATAAAATCATTTATTGATAGTCCTTGAACTGAATGTGTACTAAATGCAACATGACATTTATTATAACTGATTTTGATATCAGGATGATGATCCTCTTGATGTACTATCCATGCAATAGCATTAACAAATGCTATTGTGTTATAGTAATTTTTGAATTTAAATTCATGGAAAATAATATTTTTTATATTATCAATCTCCCAGTTCTCTAATTCAGCTAAATAAGCATTAACGTCTGATTCATTTAATAACTTTGGAGATTTTGAACAATTGTTGTTAACAAGTTTTATCATGCTCATTTTTTGAATTTATAATATGAACTATTAAGATATTCAATAACATTCTTTACTTCATCATCATGAAAGCCAGCATTAGTATTAATATCACAAGCTTTTACCCGTTGAACTAGCATGGAATAATTTTTAACAAAACGGTCTTTTCTAGTATAAATGTCAGAACCATCTTTTCCATATTTAGCTATATGACATGAGGTGCAATTTTCATCATGTTTTATTTTACCATTTTTTAAATCAACTGCCTGTGCTTGATTTAAAGTTATCATTAAACTAAGTGAAAAAATTAATTTAGTATTTATCATATTTTATCCTGTTGTTCGTGGTGTTAAATTTGCAATTCGAACTGATGCCGGCGGATGAGAATCATGAAAAGCAGAATACAAAGGATCTGGTGTTAGTGTATTAGCATTTTCCTTATATAATTTCACTAGTGCTCGTATCAATACTTTTGCATCACTTTGTTGAGATGCATAATTATCTGCTTCAAATTCATGTTTTCTACTGAAGTATGCCATTACTGGTTGTAAGTAAATACTGAAAATGGGAGAAACTAATAAAAATAAAATTAGAGCCATATAGGTTGATGGAGTTTCAACACCTAGAGCCGTATAAAATGGCGTAAATTGCATTAGCCACCCCAATAACGCTAAACTAAATAAACTTAAACATGCCATAACAATTATATGTTTTATTATATGCTTATGTTTAAAATGGCCTAGCTCATGAGCCAGAACAGCTTCAATTTCTTTTGCATCAAGTGATTCCAGTAAAGTATCAAAAAATACTATTCGTTTATTATTTCCCATGCCTGTGAAATAAGCATTTCCATGACTTGATCGTCTCGAGCCATCCATAATATATATGCCATTATTAGAAAAACCACATTTTTTTAATAGTTGGTTAATTGTCACCTTTAATTCCTCATCGTCAAGCTCTTTAAATTTATTGAATATAGGAGCAATGAAAGCAGGATAGGCCCACATCATTAATAAGCTAAAGGACATCCATACTAGCCAAACATAAAGCCACCAATATTGTCCAGCAGTTTCCATTAACCATAGAATAATTCCTAATAGTGGGGTGATTATTATTAACATTAGAGCGGTTTGTTTTACTAAATCAATACAGAAAATGGATATTGTAGATTTATTAAAACCGAATTGTTGTTCAATTTTAAATGTTCGATATAAACTAAATGGTAAATCGATAATACCCATAATTAAAAATAAACCGAGGAATACTACAACTCCATTCCAGGGAGAATTGAGACTAAATTGCAACATACTTTGGTCTAATAATTGTAATCCACCTCCTAAAGTCCACAGAAGTAATAGTATTGTACTAACAATAAGCTCAATTATACTAAATCTTAATTTTACACTGGTATAGTCAGCTGCTTTTTGGTGTTCCTTGAGGTCAATTTTGTCATTGAATGCTTCAGGTACTTTACTGCGATGGTATTGGATGTGTGCAAGATTGCGTTTGATAAGCCACAGTTGAACAATAAATGAACAGAATAAGGCGAGTAAAAATACTAAGGTAATTATATGCATATTAATAGTTAATTCTCCAGTTTACTAAATAATGATATCAAAAAATATGGTTAATTACTTAGTTACCTTAATACCCGGATTACTCAGTTGAACTCTGTGCTGAGTAGTTTTAAGTATTTGAATGTTGTAACTAAAAATTGAATTAATGCCCTTGCTCTTAGTAAGTTTACTGTCCACCCAGACGATTATATAAGGTTTTTCATCCCATCTACTACCTGGAAGTGATGCTGGTAATCTCACTATATTGTAATATACCTATGTTCAATACATCCACTCAGTATTCAACCGAGGAGTTTAGGATATATTCTACCTACGTTAGTATAAACGTTTATAATCAGGAATATATCATGATTAAACGAATTTAGTTCGATTATGAGCTTTCTGGAAACCACTAAAATAATAAAATTAATGTCACTAAGGATAAAAATAAAATATGGCACAAGACTTAAATAATCTAATCTGGATCGATCTGGAAATGACAGGTTTAGACACAGTAAATGATGTAATTATTGAGATAGCAACAATTATTACTGATGGTAATTTAAATATTCTTAGTGAAGGACCGGTCTTTGCAATTCATCAATCAGAAAAAGTAATGAATGCGATGGATGAGTGGAATACCAGACAACATGGAAAATCTGGATTGATTGAGCGAGTATTAAAAAGTAACAGTACAGTACGTGAAGCAGAAATATCAACTATAGATTTTCTAAAGGGATATGTCGCTGAAGGCGTTTCACCGATGTGTGGGAACAGTATTTGCCAGGATCGTCGTTTTATGGCCAGACTTATGCCGAATTTAGAGAATTATTTTCATTATCGTAATCTTGATGTTAGTACTATTAAAGAACTAGCTAAGAGATGGTCTCCTGAAGTTTGCAAGGGTATTAAAAAACAAGGTACGCACCTTGCTATGGCGGACATAATTGATTCAATTGAGGAATTAAAACATTATCGCGAAAAATTCTTTATTCTACCTGCTTAATTAGAAACATTTTATTCACATATTTTTTTACTCGGTTTTAGTATTCAAATCGTTGTCAATTTATTGGCATAGTCTAAATCAGTATTCATAACTAATTGATAAATTAGCATTTATTTTGATACAACTCCTATGGCATGTGTTTTGCACATTACCAATATATTAGGAGGAGTACAATTGTGGCTGAAGAAAAAGATGTTGAATTAGCACCGGGTAAATCAGGTATTAGTGTAAAAACGATTATTATTATTGCAATTGTTGTAATTGTATTAATCGCTGGGTCAATCGGACTCACAGTATTTTTGTTATCGGGTAAAACTGAAAAGAGTGACTCAAAAGTATCTGAACACTTAGAAGACGATGAAATCGAAGCTATTAGTAAACCTGCAATCTATTTTTTATTAAAACCAGATTTTGTCATTAATTTTGAAAGTGACGGGAAAGCTAATTTTCTATCCGTTCAAATTGAGGTAATGGCACGTGAAGAAGAACCAATTAAAGTTATTCAAGATAATATGCCAGTGCTCAGGAATAATGTTTTACTACTATTAAGTGCTCAAAAATATGATGTTGTTCGTACTTTAGAAGGTAAAAACAAATTACGGAAAGACATTCTGGACATAATTAATAAAATAATTGATGAAGAAAATGAAAATTTAAAGAAAAATGATGGAGAAGATTTTCATAAAATTGCAGATGTTGAAGCAATATATTTCACTGGTTTCATAATGCAATAGGAAAAAATATGTCTGTAAATGATTTATTATCACAGGATGAAATTGATGCGCTACTCCATGGAGTTGATAGTGGTGATGTAAATACCGATGAAATTGATCATTTGGATGGTGTTGCACGTCAGTTTGATTTTGCCAGCCAGGATAGAATTGTTCGTGGTCGAATGCCTACTTTGGAGATGATAAATGAACGATTTGCAAGATTGTTTCGAATAAGTCTCTTTAATTTATTGCGAAGAACACCAGAAATATCTGTTGGTGGTGTGCAAATGTTAAAATTTTCAGAGTATATGCTTAGTTTATTTGTACCAACCAGTTTAAATTTAATAAAAATTCGTCCATTAAGAGGAACCGCTCTTTGTGTTGTCGATCCAAAATTAGTTTTTATTATTGTCGATAATTTTTTTGGCGGTGATGGACGCTTTCATACAAAAATTGAAGGACGTGAATTTACACCGACTGAACGTAGAGTTATAAGCATAATTCTGGATAAAATATTTATTGATCTGGTAGAGGCGTGGGCTCCAGTGATGCCTGTTGAATTTGAGTTTTTAGGTATGGAGGTTAATCCTCAGTTTGCAAATATCGTTAGCCCAACTGAAGTTGTTGTTGTTACTACAATTCATATTGAATTAGAAGGTGGTGGTGGTGATTTACATATTACAATGCCATATTCGATGATAGAGCCAATACGGGAAGTTTTAGATGCTGGTGTTCAAAGTGATGTCTCTGAATTAGATGAACGTTGGCCAATTACCTTAAGAGATGAGATTCAATCAGCAGAAGTTGAAATGAAATCAATCTTGGCTGAAACAACCGTAACTCTTCGTGATGTTTTAGGTTTTATACCCGGTGATATTATACCAATTGATATTTCTGAATCAGTCATATTATATGCAGAAGGAGTACCTGTAATGCGCGGTCAATATGGTGTATCACGAGGAAACATGGCAATAAAAGTTAAAGAAGTAATTGAACGTTCTGTAATAAATACCGAAAATTTTCCAGTTTTGCTGGAAACAGGAGAAAAAAATGAGTGATTCGGATATACCTGATGAAGCAGATGTAATGGATGAGTGGGCTGATGCTCTCAATGAATCTGGTGATGTCGCATCAGCTGAAAGTGATGAAGTTGAAAAAGCGGAATTGAAAAATTTAAAAGACAATTCTACTAGTAATTCTGATGTGAGTATGGAAGTTTTACTAGATATACCTGTGACTATATCGATGGAAATTGGGCGCACAAAAATTAATATCCGTAATTTATTACAACTTAATCAAGGTTCTGTTGTTGAATTAGATAGGTTGGCAGGGGAGCCATTAGATGTAATTGTTAATGGTACTTTGATAGCGCATGGTGAAGTCGTTGTGGTTAATGAAAAATTTGGTATTAGACTAACAGATGTTATCAGTCCTGCGGAACGAGTAAAAAAATTAAAATGAAAATTTTGATTATTAAAAAGCTATTTTTTTATTCTTTTATGTATTTAATTAATGTCGAAACTGTATTTTCATTGGAAGGTAAATCAAAAAATACATCAGAACAAGTTTTAACCGATACGGTCGGCGCAGGTCAATTTTTTCAAATGTTTCTTGGGTTATCTTTAATTATTGTTTTAATATTAGGTTTGGCATGGTTAATTAAACGGATTAATCGTTTTCAGGGTAATATAAATGGCGCTTTGAAAGTATTAAGTATTGTATCTGTTGGGCAGAGAGAAAAAATTGCATTAATTCAAGTTGGAGAGCAACAGATATTGATTGGTGTTGCCTCAGGAAAAGTTAATACCTTATTAGTTTTGGATGAACCAATAAAAAATAATGAATCGGTTAGAGAGCAAGTTAGTTTCTCAAATAAATTATCTGCTGTTATTAAAGGGCAAATCAACAGGTCATGAAGTTATCAATAATAGTAAAGGTGATATTTAGTGGGGTACTTTATTTAATTATATTGTCTCCTGCATTTGCTCAAACAGGATTTGATGCCCTAACTGTAACACCAGGACAGGATGGCGAGCAAACGTATTCTGTTAGTATTCAATTATTGGCATTAATGACTGCGTTAACAATGTTGCCAGCAGCCTTACTGATGATGACTTCATTTACCCGAATTGTAATTGTACTCGCTATTTTACGTCAGGCCGTTGGTTTAGTACAGGCACCATCATCTCAAACTTTAATCGGTTTGGCTTTATTTCTTACTTTTTTTGTAATGAGTCCTGTATTTATCAAAATAAATAATGTGGCACTGCAACCCTATCTGGAAGAAAAATTACCTTTTAATCAAGCACTTATTAAAGCAAGTGTGCCATTAAGAACTTTCATGTTAGATCAAACGCGAGAAAATGATCTGAAAATGTTTTCTGAAATTAGTGGTAATGATGATATTGAAACAGTTGATGACATTCCTTTCACTGTGGTTGTTCCGGCTTTTATTACAAGTGAATTAAAAACTGCATTTCAAATTGGATTTTTATTATTTATACCATTTCTTATTATCGATTTAGTTACAGCCAGTGTACTTATGTCGATGGGTATGATGATGTTGTCACCTATGATTATATCCTTACCATTTAAAATAATGTTATTCGTATTGGTCGATGGGTGGAACCTTGTGATAGGAACTTTAGCCTCAAGTTTTTATATATAGGATATATTATGACTCCAGAAACTGTTTTGACAATTTTTCAACACACTCTACAAGTAGTATTACTTTTATTATTAGTAGTGTTAATTCCAGCTCTTGTAGTTGGACTAATGGTTAGTATGTTTCAAGCAGCAACACAAATTAATGAGATGACACTAAGTTTCATCCCAAAATTAATTGTTACAGTATTAACCTTAATGATTGCAGGTCCCTGGATGTTACGTGTGATTATGGAGTTTACAAAAGGCCTGATTCAAGACGTACCATATTTGATTGGTTAGTAAAATGGTTTTCACTGGAACTGAACTAATTACATTAATTGGTTCATTTGTATTACCACTATTTCGAATTGCTGCAATGGTCATGGCTGCTCCGATTTTTGGTGCGAAGAATGTTCCTGTTAGAGCTCGATTAGTTATTTCTTTGGCTGTTACAATTTTAGTTGTACCGATTTTACCACCTATTGTTGTACCCCTAACTATTGGTATTGAAATTGTATTAATTGTGATGCATCAAATTTTAATTGGTATTACTTTAGGATTTGCTGTTCAAATAGTATTTAGCGCAGTGATTACAGGTGGTCAAATAATTGCAATGCAAATGGCTCTTGGTTTTTCTTTGATGATAGATCCTCAAAATGGTAATCAGGTGCCAGTTTTAAGTCAATTATATGTGATTATGGTAATATTTATGTATTTAATTTTGGATGGCCATATTGTATTAATCCAAATTTTAGTTGATAGCTTTAGAACCATACCCATATCGACAAGTGGATTAATGCCTGAAGATATGTGGACATTGGTAAAGTGGGGTTCATTTATATTTTCTGGTGCTGTTGGTTTGGCCTTACCTGCAATAGCATCATTATTAGTTGTTAATATTGCATTTGGTGTTATGGCACGATCAGCTCCACAGATGAATATATTATCAATAGGTTTTCCAATTACAATGGTAATGGGATTTTTTGTTATTTTATTTACTTTACCTAATGTGATTTCATCGACAGACAATATGTTCAACAAAGTATATTTACTGTTACGAACTATTACGGGTGGCTAATTATGGCAGAAGATAGTGGTCAGGAAAAAACCGAAGACCCCACCCCCAAACGGCAGGAGCAAGCAAAAGAAAAGGGACAGGTTGCACGATCTCGTGAACTAAACACAATGTTGGTATTGTTTTCTGCTGTAATGGCTGCATTCACTCTGGGATCATCAATTGATGCTGGAATAATGGAATTAATTTCGAAATTATTATCTATTAGTCGAGAAAATATTTTTAATCCTGCAGCTATGGTGGGTTCCTTGAGTTCGGCCATATTAAATACATTAAGTATTATAGCACCATTTTTCCTTGTTATGGTTGTTGCAGCAGTTCTCGGTCCAATTGCTTTAGGGGGAGTTAATTTTAGTACTAAAGCAGTATCTTTTAAATGGGAAAAATTAGATCCTATTAAAGGAACCAAAAGAGTATTTGCTGTACGCGGATTGGTTGAACTGGTAAAGGCACTTGCAAAATTTGTTATTATTACATCGGTAGCATTAGCATTTTTATATTTTAAAAGGGATGAATTAATTGCACTTGGTTCGATACCTTTAGAACAAGGTATTCATAATGCGATAAAGATAATGCTGTGGGCATTTCTTTATTTGTCATCTGCACTAATTATAGTTGCTGTTATCGATGTTCCATTTCAACTCTGGGATCACAAAAAACAGATTAAAATGACTCGCCAAGAAGTCAAGGATGACAGCAAAGATTCCGAAGGAAATCCTGAAGTTCGAGGCCATGTACGACAATTACAACGCGAAATGGCTCAACGACGAATGATGGAAGATGTACCTGATGCAGATGTTGTAATTACAAATCCTCAACATTATTCAGTAGCATTAAAATATGACCACAGTTCGCCTATGGCACCAATCGTAGTTGCTAAAGGAATGGATTTGGTTGCTAAACGTATTCGTGATTTAGCAAATGAACATGGAGTAATGATTTTAGAGGCACCTCCATTGGCACGTTCAATATATCATACAACAGAAATTAACGATGAAATACCAGCAGGTTTATATCTAGCTGTGGCTCAAATATTGGCTTATGTCTATCAGTTACGTAAAAAATCATATGGAGATAAAGGTGCACCAATACAACCCGATATTACGATCCCTGATGATTTGAAGTTTGATAATTAATTTATAGGATTTATTTTTATGGCAGAACAAGCATCATCAGGTACTCAATCGTTTAGATTTAAATTTAAAGGTTTGGGTGCTCCAGTTTTATTGTTGATGATGATGGCAATGATTGTGGTGCCATTACCACCATTTTTGTTAGATATATTATTTACTTTTAATATTTCTTTGGCATTAATTGTTTTACTTGTTTCTGTTTACACATTGCGACCATTAGACTTTGCACTATTTCCTACAGTTCTTTTACTTACGACATTACTACGTCTAGCACTTAATGTGGCTTCGACCCGAATTGTATTACTTGAAGGGCATACAGGAACAGGTGCAGCTGGTAATGTTATTGAAGCATTTGGTAATTTTGTTATTGGCGGTAATTATGCGGTTGGTATCGTTGTCTTTATGATCCTTGTTATAATTAATTTTGTAGTAATTACAAAAGGTGCGACACGTATATCTGAAGTAAGTGCTCGGTTCACATTAGATGCTATGCCTGGTAAACAAATGGCAGTAGACGCTGATTTAAATTCTGGTTTGATAGACCAGGATGAAGCCCGACTCCGACGATCAGAGATAAGCCAGGAAGCAGATTTTTATGGTTCGATGGATGGTGCAAGTAAATTTGTTCGTGGTGATGCAGTTGCTGGTATTTTAATATTAGTTATTAATGTTATCGGTGGTTTAGCAATTGGAATAATTCAAAATGATCTTGATTTTAGTCAGGCTGCTCGTTTTTATGTATTGTTAACCATAGGGGACGGCTTGGTAGCCCAAATACCGGCATTATTATTATCGACTTCTGCAGGTATAATTATAACCCGTGTGTCAAGTTCGCAAGACCTTGGTGAACAGTTAGTTAAACAGTTATTTGAGAACCCTAAATCTTTGGCAGTAACCTCGGGTGTTTTATTGATTATTGGTTTAATACCTGGTATGCCTAATTTTGCGTTTCTTAGTTTGGCATTAGTGTGTGGATTAGGTGCTTATTATATACAACAGAAAAAAATAACAAAAGTAAATGCTGAAAAAGTAGAATCACAAACTCAAGTAGAAACAGAGTCAACCGAAGTACGTGATTTAAGTTGGGATGATGTTACGCCAGTCGATTCTATTGGTCTTGAAGTAGGTTATAGATTAATACCGATGGTTGATAAAGCTCAAGGTGGACAACTCATGGGTAGAATTAAGGGGGTTAGAAAAAAATTATCTCAAGAATTAGGTTTTTTAGTACCGCCAGTTCATATACGAGATAATTTAGAATTACCTGCAACTAGCTATCGAATTACTCTAATGGGGGTAACAATAGGGGAAGCTGAAGTACAACCTGATAGAGAAATGGCAATTAATCCTGGGCAAGTATATGGAAGTTTACCAGGAGTTGAAACTCAAGATCCAGCTTTTGGATTAGATGCGGTCTGGATTGATTCAACACAACGTGATCAAGCTCAAACATTGGGATACACAGTAGTTGATGCGAATACAGTCATTGCCACACATCTAAGCCAACTATTGCAAACACATGCCTATGAACTACTCGGTCATGAAGAAGTTCAACATTTACTGGATAAATTAATTAGTGTTGCTCCTAAACTCGTTGAAAATTTGATTCCTGACACAGTGCCGTTAGGGATATTGGTAAAAATCCTGCAAAACTTATTGGAAGAAGGTGTTGCTATACGAGATATACGAACAATTGCCGAAACATTGGCGGAACACGGTACTAGAAGTCAAGACCCTGACGTTTTAACAGCAGCAGTTAGAATCACCCTTGGACGCTCAATCATCCAGCAAATCAATGGTATGGCAGTTGAATTACCCGTTATTACATTAGATCCAAGCTTGGAACAGTTATTGCATCAATCAATTCAAATGGCCGATGAGTCTGGTGGTAGTGTTGAGCCTGGGTTAGCAGAACGACTGCACTCTGCTTTAACAGAAAGTGCTCAAAAACAGGAGTTAGCTGGTTTACCTGCAGTATTGCTTGTATCGGCTCCTTTAAGAGTAATGTTAGCAAGATTTGTTCGGCACATGAATACGAGTATTTCGGTTTTGTCGTATAACGAAATACCAAACGACAAACAGATTAAAATTGTCTCTACAGTGGGGCAAACTGATAGTTAAAATTTATAAATAGATAATTTCGTGGGATGATAATATGAAAATTAAAAGGTATCAAGCTAATGATATGCGCAGTGCAATCAGAATTGTACGCAATGAATTAGGTTCAGATGCTGTTATATTATCGAACCAACGTATTGGAGATCAAACAGAAGTAATTGCTGCAATTGATTATGATGAATCATTATTAAAAGATTCAAATTCCTTGTCTAACACGGAATCTGGTGAGGGTTCTGAAGAAAATAAAAGTCGTTCAGAATTTCAGGATGATTTAAAATATACTCGCAACCTGCAACAACAATCATTTAGTAGTAATGATGAAGTTATTATATCGAAAAAAGTAGAAAAAGAATTAATTTCAAAAATTGAAAAAGAGTTAATATCTAAAATTGAACATAAAAATATTTCGTTAGAAACTATGTCTGATATGCCTGCTATGACGGACATGAAAAAACAAATAATGGAATTACGTAGTTTGCTTCTCACTCAGTTTTCAGGAATTGCATCGGATAATGAAACAAAAAACAATCCATTACGCACAGCTATTCTAAAACGGTTGATAAACTTTGGTTTAAGTTCAAAATTAGCGAATGAAATAGCGGATTATACCAATACAAATAAAGATTTTGATCATAACTGGCATCATGCATTAGCACAAATTTCACATCGTATTAAGGTAACTAATGATGATATATTATCTAAAGGTGGTGTTGTTGCATTAATTGGAGCTACTGGTGTTGGTAAAACAACTTCGGTTGCGAAACTGGCAGCTCAATTTATTTTACGTCATGGGAAAGATTCAGTTGCACTCATATCTACCGATAGTTATCGAATAGCTGCTCATGAACAGTTAAGAACATTTTCTCGGATATTAAATGTACCAATGTATGTGGCGACTAATGTGGTTCAATTAAATTCAGTTTTGAATGTTGTTAATGATAAAAAATTGGTATTAATAGATACGGCAGGTATGAGTCAGCAAGATTTAGCTATCTGTAGCCAGTTTAAATCAATTCGAAAAAACAATCCAATTAAAACATATTTAGTTCATGCGGTAAATTCTCAACGTTCTGTTTTAGAAGATGTTACAAATGCCTGTGTTGATGTTGAAATTGAAGCATGTCTGTTTACAAAACTGGATGAAACTACTAATTTGGGTGGTGCGATTTCAGTATGCATTGAAAATAATATGGCTGTTGCATACTTTAGTGATGGACAAAAAATCCCGGAAAATTTACATGTTGCTTTTGCACATTCACTTGTAAGTAAGAATGTTACGATAATACAAGAGGCACGAAAAAGCAAAAATAAATTTATGACATCTACACCCGTAGAAGGACTTGTATCTCATGCACATGGTTGATTCTGGAAGAGTAATGAACATTAAAAATAATTTTGGAGTGAATAGAAAACCAGTTCGAGTGCTTGCAATAGCAAGTGGTAAAGGTGGCGTAGGAAAAACTAATGTCTCTGTAAATTTAGCTATTTCATTGTCTCATGCTGGTCAAAAAACATTAATTCTTGATGCTGATTTAGGACTAGCAAACATTGATGTAATGCTAGGGTTACAGCCAAAATACAATCTTCGAGATGTCTTTAATGGTAGTAAAAAATTAAAAGATATTATTGTCGATGGTCCAGCTGGAATTAAAATAATACCTGCATCATCTGGATTTCAGGAAATGTCAGACTTATCGAACGCTCAACATGCAGGATTAATACAAGCATTTAGTGAATTTGATGATGAGATAGATGTGTTGATTATTGATACTGCAGCTGGGATATCCGATAGCGTTGTAACGTTTAGTAGAGCAGCACAAGATGTCATTGTTGTAGTATGCGACGAGCCTGCATCAATAACAGATGCATACGCATTAATTAAATTATTACATCGTGACTATAATATTTATCGTTTTCGTATACTTTCCAATATGGTACATAGTGCACAAGAAGGAAGAGATGTATATCAAAAATTAGCAAAAGTTTCGGATAAATTTCTTGATGTGACACTGGATTACATGGGATTTGTACCATTTGATGAATATTTACGAAAAGCAGTAAAGCGCCAACGAGCAGTGGTTGAAGCATTCCCAAGAAGTAAGGCTTCAACATCATTCAAAAACCTTGCAGAACGTACCCAAAAATGGCCGATTCCAAAAATAGCAGCAGGTCACCTGGAGTTTTTTGTTGAACGTTTGATTCAAGGGAATTTAAATAACACGGGGGTTATGATATGAACGGATTAGCAATGTATGCAGCAGCTCAACCTATGATTTTAAATGATGTTGTAACATCTCATGCACCATTAGTTAAACGCATTGCATGTCACTTAATAAATCGATTACCAGCAAATGTACAATTAGAAGACTTAATTCAGGCAGGTATGATTGGTTTACTTGAAGCATCTAGAAATTATGACGAAAGGCAAGGAGCTAGTTTTAAAACATATGCTGGTATACGAATACGTGGCTCAATGCTTGATGAAATTAGAAAGAATGATTGGGCGCCACGATCAGTACACCGAAAATCTCGAATGGTTGCCGAAGCAGTTCGTGAAATTGAGCATTTGCATGGTCGTGATGCACGAGATATTGAAATTGCTGAAACACTGGGAATTTCGCTTAAAGAATATTATGCAATTTTACAAGATTCAAGTAGTAATAAAATATTAAGTTTTGAAGATATAGGCATTGGTGATGAGTCAATGCTGGATAATTACAATGATCATGCACCTGGTGTTTTAGATGGAATGCATCGTGCTGATGTTCAAAGAATTGTTTCAGATGCAATTGCCGGCCTACCCGAGCGGGAACGCCTGGTTATGGCTTTATATTACGATGAAGAGTTAAATTTACGTGAAATTGGTGCGGTAATGGGTGTAAGTGAGTCACGTGTAAGTCAAATTCATAGTCAAGCTGTTATACGACTTCAAGCAAGACTGAGTACATGGGATGAGGAATCTGAGAATAGAAAAAATATTGATTAATATCTAACAAATTTCCTTATAAAATTTGTATTTTCATAACATTTGATGATTTTTAATGTAAATTAGAACTCATTTATATCAAGTTAAAGTCACCTTAAATTTATATTTTCCTGATTAAGCATTCAAGTTGTTTGTAGATTCTGCCGATAGAAATTAAGTGAATCTCAGGATATTAAATCCTATTATAAAGTTTTGAAAAAATCGATCTAATTTGTCATCGGGAGGCAAGTAGTGGATAAGAATATGAAAATCCTAATTGTAGATGATTTTTCTACAATGCGTAGAATAATCAAGAATTTATTACGTGATTTAGGCTTTACAAATACTCAAGAAGCTGATGATGGTTTAACGGCATTACCAATGTTACAGAATGGTGATTTTGAGTTTTTAGTTACTGATTGGAATATGCCGGGTATGCAAGGTATCGAGTTGCTTAAAGAAGTAAGGGCTGATGCAAAATTAAAAGAAATGCCTGTTTTAATGGTAACTGCCGAACAAAAACGTGAACAAATTGTTGAGGCTGCCCAAGCGGGTGTTAATGGGTATATTGTTAAACCATTTACAGCAGTAACATTAAAAGAAAAACTAGACAAAATATTTGAACGTATCGAAGGCGTTCAATAAAAGGGGTATTCCATGGAAACAGATAGTGTTGTAATAACTGATGATAATATTGAAAGGGTAAAAGCACTAATTTTGTCAATGGAAGCAGGAGATGAAGAACAAGCAGGTAAAAGTCTCGATGAGCTAGTACGAATTCGTGAAAGTAGTCTATATACAGAATTAGGGAAATTAACACGTGATCTTCATGATTCACTAAATGGATTTCAACTTGATACACGAGTAAGCACAATTGCAAATAAAGAAATACCAGATGCAAAAGAACGTTTAAATCATGTTATTGAAATGACAGAAAAAGCTGCAAATACGACATTGGAGGTGATAGAGGATTCATTACCCGTTTGTCGTGACCTGGAAAATAAAGCAAAGAAATTAAACTCTGAGTTAAAGAACTTTAAGAAAAAGGAAATGAGTGTAGTAGAGTTTAGAGGTTTTTTAAAGTCCCTTAATGTGTTTCTTGATGACTCAGTAGATAAAAATGGTAAATTAAAGGATAAGTTAAATGAAGTTTTAATGGCACAAGGTTTTCAGGATTTGACTGGCCAAATAATTAAACGTGTAATATTGTTAGTTAATGAAGTAGAAGATAAATTAGTTGATATTATTAAAGTTGCTGGTGCGAATATGGTTTTAGAAGAGTTAGTTGTAGAAGAATCAGTTGAAGAAGATAAGATTAAAGCAGAAGGCCCACATATTCCTAATATAGATAAAGGTGACTTTGTATCTGGTCAGGATGAAGTTGATGATTTGTTATCAAGTTTGGGATTTTAAAGGTACTCGAAAATGGCATTAGAAATTGATGAAGAATTATTACAAGACTTCCTCATCGAGGCTGGTGAAATTCTTGAAGAACTTAATGAGCAATTGGTAGAGTTAGAAAATTCACCTGATGACATGGAGATGTTAAATTCAGTATTCAGAGGGTTTCATACTATAAAAGGTGGAGCTGGATTTATGGCAATAAATGCCATGGTAGAAGTATGTCATATATCAGAAGATGTGTTTAATAAATTACGTAATGGTGAATTACACGTAAGTTCCGAGATGATGGATACCATGCTTCCAGTACTGGATGTATTAAATGATCAATTTGAAAAATTACGTTCGAATGAGGAACCTTTACCCGCTAGTCCAGAATTATTAAAAGAATTGGAAAAAATTGCGAATAGCGATGCAGTATCAA
>JBGMQW010000048.1:18351-20006 GCA_048060815.1 Thiohalomonadales bacterium
GATGAAGAATTTGAATCACTTCTTGATGATTTGCATGGTAATGATCATGTTAAAGCAGTTCAAACTTCAACTAATAAAATTCAACAGGAAGCACAAAATCAAGATATAACGGATGATGAATTTAATGCGCTACTTGATGATTTACACGGTAAAGGAAAAGTTAAATCTGTTCAAGAAAATAAGCCGCCTAATATTGAAAGTAAGAAAACTGTTACAATCAAAAAAAGTCTAGCATCAAAAGATCAACCTGAGTTATCAGAAATAAAGGATAAGAAAAAAACTTCGCAGAAGTCAAAATCACAAACACCACAAGCTGAAACAAATGTTCGGGTTGATACAAAAAAACTCGATGATATTATGAATATGGTTGGTGAATTAGTATTGGTTAGAAACCGAATTAACAGATTAAGCATGATTTCAGGTGATGAGGAAATGCAAAAAGCAGTTGCAAATCTCGATGTGGTTACTGCCGATTTACAAGTATCCGTAATGAAAACACGTATGCAACCTATAAAAAAAGTATTTGGACGTTTTCCCCGAGTAGTTCGCGATTTGGCTCGAAGTTTAAAAAAGAATATAAATTTAGAAATGATTGGTGAAGAAACTGATTTGGATAAAAATTTAGTAGATGCTTTAGCCGATCCATTAGTTCATTTGGTTCGAAATTCGGTTGATCATGGTATTGAAATGCCAGATGAAAGAATAAAATCGGGTAAACCGAAAACAGGAACGGTTATATTAGCCGCAGAACAAGAAGGTGATCATATTTTATTATCAATTGAAGATGATGGTAAAGGAATGGATCCAGATGTTTTAAGAAAAATTGCAGTTAAAAAAGGTTTGATGGATGAATCAGCAGCTTCCAGATTGGAAGAGAAAGATTGTTTTAATCTGATTTTCATGCCGGGATTTTCATCAAAAGATGAAATTTCAGATATTTCTGGTCGTGGTGTTGGAATGGATGTGGTTAAGACTCGAATTTCACAACTGAACGGTATAGTAGATATTGATTCTGTTTTAGGTAAAGGTACTCGGTTAAGTATTAAAATCCCTTTAACACTAGCAATTATGCCTACCTTAATGGTGAAATTAGATGAACAATTGTTTGCTTTACCATTAGTTAATGTTAAAGAAATATTTAATCTTGATTTAACTAAAACAAATTTTGTCGATGGTCAATTGGTTATTATTGTACGAGGACGAACTTTACCACTATTTTATCTTAGTCGGTGGGTAGTGAATGCGCAACATAATGCTGAAATTCCTTCACGAGGCCATGTTGTAGTTGTTCAAATAGGGACACAAGAAATAGGATTTATTGTAGATGAGTTAGTTGGACAAGAAGAAGTCGTAATTAAACCATTAGGTGCATTATTACATGGAACTATCGGTTTATCGGGTGCAACAATTACGGGTGATGGTGGTATTGCAATTATTCTTGATGTACCTGGACTTATGAAGAAGCACGCCTAGGTGTCTATTAGATTTAGAAAATTATAGTAAAGTGGTAGGAAAATGCAGTTATTCAATTAGATTATTTGAGGCGAATGAAGAATGCAGTTAACGAAAATGAATAGAAAAATTAACGATTTTCTATTACTACAGTAGATTCTTCCAAGTCCGATAGACTATTGGATGAAAGTTGAGTGTATTAA
>JBGMQW010000049.1:0-19892 GCA_048060815.1 Thiohalomonadales bacterium
TTCAGAACCAGTTGCAAAAAATTCATCCGTTTTTTCATTGGTACTATTATCAATCAGTGATTGATAGAGACTTGAAGCCGATTGTGATTGCTGCACTTGATAGATACTCCATTGTTGATATCCAACAACAGCCGCAACACCAAGAATTAATCCTCCAACTACTGACTTTCCATTTTCTTTCCACCAACTTTTTAAAGCATCCAGTGTCTCTTCATCAGTTTCGTAATTATTCACGCTAAAACCTCTATCATTAAATTTCGTTTGTAAATTATTTGTTAATTAACCTGATGTTTGTATACTAATTTTATGAAGTAATTAGTATGCAGCTCTTAGGTTAATTAAAAAATTACTTAATTTTTCAAGTTTTACTATTTGTTGAGGTTTATCCTCACGTAGATACTTGATTGATACTTCACTATTTGATAATTCATTATCGCCAATAATCAAAGCAATTGAAGCACCACTTTTATCCGCTTTTTTCATCTGACTTTTAAAACTACCACCACCACAATGCATTTGCAGGCGTATATCAGCTATTGAATCACGTAAATTTTCAGCTAGCATAATACCTGATTTCTCTGCAGATTCCCCTGCTAAAATCATATAAATTTCAGGTAAAAAGGCGGATTTAGCTATATTTTCATCCGGAATTAGCTCAATTATTCTTTCCAGTCCCATAGCAAATCCAACTGCCGGAGTCTCCCGACCACCAATTTGAGCCACCAAAGCATCATATCGGCCACCAGCACATATCGTGCCCTGTGCACCGAGTTTATCTGTTACCCATTCAAAAACAGTTTTGGAATAATAATCCAATCCACGAACCAAACGATGATTAATCTTGTAAGAAATCTTTAAGGAGTCCAAATAAGCACAAAGAGAGATAAAATGTTCTTTAGAGCTGGTATCCAAAAAATCATACAATTTAGGTGCCGCTTCAATTAAAATCTGTAAATCAGGATTTTTACTGTCAAGAATACGCATTGGATTTGATAACAATCGTCGTTGACTATCAGCATCAAGTTGATCATGGTGTTTAGTGAAATATTCAACTAGTACTTCACGATAGCGAACTCTGGATTCAGATATCCCTAAGCTATTGATTTCGAGAGATACATCCTTATGGATTCCTAATTTTTTCCACAATTTATCAGTTAACGAGATCAACTCAGCATCAATATCAGGCCCGGAAATTCCAAAGACCTCAACACCAAATTGAAAAAATTGACGATAACGACCTTTTTGTGGACGTTCATGACGAAACATTGGACCGTGATACCATAATCGTTGTTGCTGGTTATGAATTAAGCCATTTTCAATACATGCTCGTACACAGCTTGCTGTTCCTTCAGGTCGTAGGGTAAGACTATCACCATTACGATCCTCAAAGGTGTACATTTCTTTTTCAACAATATCCGTTACTTCACCAATAGAACGTTTAAATAACTCTGTCTTCTCGACAATGGGCATACGAATTTCTTGATAGCCATAAGATATTATTAATTCTTTAAATACATTTTCAACAAATTGCCATTTATATGAAAATTCCGGAACAAGATCATTCATACCCCGAATGGCATTAATTATTTTTGGCACTATGTTATTCCTACTGTTAATTCAATTTATTGTTATTAGTCACATTAGCAGGTTCTAATTAAATTTTTACTATAAGCCATCTCGACCTTCTAACTTGTCCAATAATATCGCTTCTTTTGAATCAGGATGCTTTACTCTTAAAATCGTGGAATAACTTTCCACAATATCTTTATTTTTATATTTTCGTTCAATTAAGATTCCCATCCATAAACTTTCCGGGGTTTGTCTCGCTAATGCCAAATACCGTGAATAATATCGTTTTGCAGGTTTATATAAGCCTGAATCATAACTAATTTGTGTCATTCCTAATAATGATCTTGGTAAATTATTATCCAGTTTAAGAGCATGACGAAAATGCTTTTCAGCTAAATGCATGTTGCCTTTTAGTTGTTCGCAAATGCCTAAATTCTCATAAACACCAACTTTATCTGAATATAATGGATCCTTCAAAACTTCAGCAAATAATTTAACGGACTCATCATATTTTCCTTCTATACAAAGAAAAACACCGTAATTGTTTTTAATTCTGGAATTTTCAGGCGCGAGTGACAAGGCTTTCTTATAATGTTGTTCCGCTTTATCGGGTACTTTTAATATTTTTTGTAACTCCGCCATATACAAATGAGCATCAGCATTTTTCGAGTCTTGTTCAAGCGCTTTTAAAAGTTTTCCATTTGCAGAAATGTATTTTCCTTTTTGTAAGTAAGCCAGACCTAATTGAGAATTAATTCCAGATGCTTTTTTTAAGTCTAAATTACTACTCTCAGTAATCGTACATCCCGAAACAAACATTCCTGTAAATAAAATAAATATAAAAATTTGACTTATTTTCATAATATTGCTCTGTTATTATTTTTTTGATGTTTTGTTCTTTTAGTGCGATCCAGTACTTTTCCTGCAAGTTGTCCACATGCAGCATCGATATCATCGCCACGTGTTTTCCGTGTCATCGTAACCAATCCTGCTTTCATTAAAATATTACTGAACATTTCAATAGTTTCTTTAGATGAGCATTTATAAACTGTTTGAGGAAAAGGATTAAATGGAATTAAATTAACCTTAGCGGGAATATCACGTAATAATCTAACTAATTCCCGTGCATCAGCCGGTTTATCATTTATGCCATCGAGCATAACATATTCAAATGTAATTTTACGTCTAGACTCATCCTGGATATAACGCCGACAAGAGTCCAGTAATAAATGAATAGGATATTTTTTGTTTATTGGAACGAGCTTATCCCGCAACTCATCATTTGCTGCATGTAAAGAAACTGCAAGACTGACATCACTTTGTTGTTTTAATCTGTCCAATGCAGGAACAACACCTGAAGTACTTAATGTAATCCGTCTTTTAGACAAACCATAAGCATTGTCATCCATCATTAAATCCATTGCCTTTACAACATTTTGATAATTTAATAATGGTTCCCCCATCCCCATTAATACAATATTTGTAATTTTGCGTTGTTCCCTTGGAATACATAACAGCGCATGATTTGCTAACCATATCTGGCCCATTATTTCCGCTACAGTTAAATTTCGATTAAAACCTTGCTGTGCTGTAGAACAAAATGTGCAATTTAGAGCACATCCTACTTGTGATGATATACAAAGAGTGCCTCGATTTTTTTCAGGGATATAAACGGTCTCAATACAATTGCCACCACTAACTTCAAGTAACCACTTAATGGTTCCATCATTTGATTTTTGCTCTGAAACAATTTCAGGGATTCTAATTTCAGCGATTTCAGCTAATTTAATTTTTAGTGTTTTACTAATATTAGTCATTAAAGAAAAGTCATTAACGCCAAACTGATATATCCATTGTAATATCTGTTGTGCACGAAACGTTTTTTCACCTAAATCAGTAAAAAACAATTCGAGATCACTCTCGGTACAATCTAGTAGATTCGTTTTATTTTTTTTAATTACATCAACCATTTTAATAACATATTAAGTAGAAATTTTGTATAATTGTAAAACTCATTATATAAAACAAAGAGTTACTATTAAGTACAGTATATATAATTTTAATAAGTTTTTTGGATAAATCATCACATAGTAAGATTTCAGAAGGATGATATGTTTAGATCATAACAATAGCATTAAAAACTATTTTGGTAAAAATACCCGTTCATGATATATTAAGATATGTTAACTAGTTGATATTAATAGAATTATTTGAATCGCTGTTATAATTAACTTAACAAATATTAATCTTTTTCATTTATCCAATATTGTTGGATTGCTTCAAGAATTTTTTCACCACAGTGCTCGGGATCATCATCAAATTCTGCTAGCTGCAAAACCCACTCTCTTAAATCTGTAAATCGGAGCTGTGTCGGATCAATATCCGGATGAGCTTCATTCAGCTCGATAGCTACATCTAATGAATCAGTCCATTTTAGTGACATATAATACCTCCGAAACTGAATTAATGATTTTCTGAAACCATATTAATAGTATATTTTGGAATTTCAATTACAAGATCTTCATCACTCACTATTGTTTGGCAACTTAAACGTGAATCAGGTTCCAGACCCCAGGCTTTATCCAGTAAATCATCTTCTAGTTCTTCAATTTCATTTAATGAATCTAAACCTTCACGGACATAGATGTGACAAGTTGTACAAGCACATGATTTTTCACAAGCATGTTCAATCTCAATCCCTATAGATAATGCTGCATCACAGATTGTAGTTTCTGACTTAGGGTCGATTTCTGCAATAGCCCCTTCAGGGCATAGTTCTTCATGTGGTAAAAATATCAACTTTGTCATAAATTATCCTGAATTTTCATTTTTTATTTTATCCTAAATTATTCAAACTCATCTAATTTATGTCCAGACAATGCTTTATTAATATTTTTATCCATACGCCTAGATGCAAAATCATTTGTTGCTTTATCTAAAGCTTCAATTGTATTTTTAATTTTTCGGGTATCACTACCCTGTTTGACAGATTGTAATGCTTTGATACATTGATTTATTGTCTGTTTTTCATCGTCCGTTAATAATTCAGCACCATCCTCGGATAATGCAGCTACAACAGCTTCAATCACCCGGTCTGCCTCAACTTGTTGTTCACGTAACATTCGTGTTTTTACATCCTCTTCAGCAAAAGCAAGTGAATCACGTAACATTTTTTCTACCTCAGTATCCATTAAACCATAGGATGGTTTTACTTCAATGGCACTTTCTACTCCGGTAGTCTCTTCTCGTGCTGACACCGATAACAAACCATCGGCATCAACCTGAAATGTAACTCGGATACGCGCTGCACCCGCAACCATAGGTGGAATATTATTTAAAGTAAATTTTCCAAGAGATCGGCAGTCTGAAACTAAATCTCGTTCGCCTTGTAACACATGAATCGACATTGCAGTTTGACCATCTTTGAACGTTGTAAAATCTTGTGCTCGTGCAGCTGGAATAACAGTATTCCGGGGAATCACTTTTTCAACTAATTCACCCATGGTCTCTAAACCAAGTGATAAGGGGGTAACATCAAGTAATAACAATTCATTTTCAGATTTATTTCCGACCAATACATCAGCCTGAATTGCTGCTCCAATTGCCACAACTTTATCCGGATCAATATTTACCAGAGGTTTCTGTTGAAAAAAATCATTAACTTTATCTCTAACTCTTGGTACTCTGGTAGATCCACCCACCATTATTATTTCATTTATTTCTTCAACACTTTTTCCGGCATCGCGTAATGCACGCCTACAGGGTAGTAGCGTTTTCTTTAGTAATGGATCAATAATTTGGTGAAATTGTTCTCTTGTTAATTTACCTTGCCATTTTAATTGATCATGATCGAGTTCAATTGTAACTGATTCATTAGTGGTTAATTTTTCTTTACTGTCACAGGCCTTTAACATTAAATAGCGTACAGTAGATTGATTTATATTATTACCAATACCAGACTCAGCTATTAACCATTCTGCAATAGCGTGATCAAAATCATCGCCACCGAGCGTAGTATCTCCAGCAGTTGCTAACACTTCAAAAACACCTTGATTAAGTCGTAAAATTGAAATATCAAAGGTACCACCACCTAAATCATAAACTGCTATTACGCCGTCTTGTTTTTTATCCAGACCATAAGCAACTGCTGCTGCTGTTGGCTCATTTAATAAACGTAATACATTTAACCCGGCAATTTTCCCCGCATCTTTAGTTGCTTGTCGTTGTGCATCATCAAAATAAGCTGGTACAGTAATCACTACACCATTCAAGTCTCCACCAAGACTTTGCTCAGCTCTTGATTTTAAAGCCTTTAAAATTTCAGCTGAAACCTCAATGGCACTTACCGTAGAACTTGATGTGACAATTCTTGGAACTGCACTTTCCTGTGAATCAAACTTATATGGAACACTGCCGCCCAGACTCTTAATTTCTTTTACACTTCGGCCTATTAAACGTTTAACAGAGACTATAGTATTAACTGGATCATTAACCATCTGTTGTTTTGCCGCCGACCCTACTACTGGTGATTGTTCCTTTTTATATTGAACTACCGATGGTAATAAATATTCATTTTGATCATCAACCAGAGTTTCTGCTTGACCACTTCGAACAGTTGCAACAAGCGAATTAGTAGTACCCAGATCGATGCCTACCGCTAATCGATGCTGATGCGGTGTAGTTCCTTCTCCGGGTTCACTGATTTGTAATAAGGCCATATTTATTTAACTATAATGAATTAACTAAATCTTCTTCTAACTCTTCTGCTTCATGCTGTAGTTTTAACAAAAATTGCATTTCCTGAATGATTCGTTTTGCTTTTAATAAATTTGGTTCAGATAACTCTGTTAGTAAGTTGCTTAATTTATCATAGTCTTTTTTAACTCGTCCACGAATATCGGCTAACATAAGATCTAAACTTGTCATTGCATCTTTACTTCCACGTACATCAGCAAGTGCTTCGCGTAACTCCATTTGCTCCATCAGGAATTCCGGATCCTGAATTGTTTCTGTATCATTCTCAAATTTTATATTATTGATTTCTAAAAGATATAAAGCGCGTAATATGGGTGATTTAAGACAACTATAAGCTTCATTAACATACGTTGCTTGTTGAGCAGAAAGTAATTTTTCTCTATCCGTTGCATTAGCGAAACGATCTGGATGAACTGCTTTTTGTAATTCTCGATAAATTTCCGATAGTTTTAATAAATCAATTTCATAAGCGCTGGATAAGCCAAATAATTCAAAATAGTTTTGAGATAATTCGGTACCCATGAAAATCAGACT
The DNA here is from genome assembly GCA_048060815.1 of Thiohalomonadales bacterium. Lineage (GTDB taxonomy): Bacteria > Pseudomonadota > Gammaproteobacteria > UBA6429 > Thiohalophilaceae > CAYQUC01. Next base: position 6,859 of record JBGMQW010000049.1, read on the forward strand.
AAACCTGAATTAAACGTTGAAGCTTTCGCCACAACCACACTCATCTTTTACATTCGGATTATTAAATTTAAATCCTTCGTTTAAACCTTCTTTACCGTAATCAAGTTCAGTACCATCAACATACACAAAACTTTTCGGATCTACAAATATGGTAACACCATTCGACTCAAAAACTTTATCAGAATCATCAGCCGCGTCAACAAACTCGAGAACATAAGCCATTCCGGAGCAACCTGTTGTTTTGACTGCAAGTCGTAAACCTTTACCTTTGCCCCTGTTTTGTAAATAGTTCTTTACATGTTCAGCGGCATTTTCAGTTAAAGTAATCGGCATTTGTACTAACTCACTACTTTATTTCTTGTCTTTATAATTAGAAATCGCTGCTTTAATCGCATCTTCAGCTAAAACTGAACAATGTATTTTTACAGGTGGTAATTCCAGTTCCTCGGCAATTTCAGTATTTTTAATCTGACCAGCCTCTTCTAGAGTTTTACCTTTAACCCATTCAGTTAATAATGAGCTTGATGCAATAGCAGAACCACAACCATAGGTTTTGAATTTAGCATCTTCGATAACACCGCTTTCGCTTACTTTAATTTGTAAGCGCATAACATCACCACAAGCCGGTGCACCTACCATGCCAGTTCCAACACTGGAATCATCTTTATCCATATTACCAACATTGCGGGGATTTTCATAATGTTCAATAACTTTTTCACTGTATGCCATGATCATGTACCTCTATACAAATTTTATAAAAAATAAAAATCTAATGCGCTGCCCATTCGATGGATTCAAGATCAATACCATCTTTAAACATTTCCCATAACGGCGATAAATCTCGTAATTTTGAAATATTCTTATGGATTAATTCACTGGTATAATCGATTTCTTCTTCAGTTGTAAATCGTCCAATTGTAAAACGGATTGAACTATGTGCTAATTCATCATTACGGCCTAAAGCACGTAATACATAAGAGGGTTCTAAACTTGCAGAAGTACACGCGGAGCCAGAAGAAACCGCAAGTTCTTTCAACGCCATTATTAATGACTCGCCTTCTACATAATTAAAACTCACATTTAAATTATGCGGCACACGTTGTTGCTCGTCACCATTTAAATAGATTTCCTCGATATCTTTAAAACTATCGTATAAACGATCTCGTAACATTCGAATGCGTTCATTTTCTGTTGCCATTTCTTCTTTTGCAATACGATATGCTTCACCCATACCGACAATTTGATGTGTTGCTAGAGTGCCGGAACGCATACCGCGCTCATGACCTCCACCGTGCATTTGAGCTTCAAGTCGTACCCGTGGTTTGCGACGTACATATAATGCGCCAATTCCTTTAGGACCGTAAACTTTATGTGATGCCAGAGACATTAAATCAACATTACACTGATCCATGTCAATTGCTGTCTTACCCGGACTTTGAGCAGCATCAACGTGAAAAATTATTTTACGTTCACGTGTAATATCACCAATTGCTTTAATATCCTGAATGACGCCAATTTCATTATTGACATGCATTATCGAGACTAAAATAGTGTCGTCACGAATTGCTGCTTTAAATTTTTTAATATCGATCAAACCATCTGGTTCAGGTGCCAAATAAGTTACCTCAAACCCTTCTCGTTCTAATTGACGACAAGTATCTAAAACAGCTTTGTGTTCTGTTTTACAGGTAATAATATGTTTGCCTTTCTTCTGATAGAAATGAGCTGCGCCTTTAATAGCCAGATTATCTGATTCGGTTGCACCCGAAGTCCAGATAACTTCTTTAGGATTTGCATTAATCAAAGCAGCGACATGAGCTCGAGCATTTTCTACAGCTTGTTCAGCATTCCAGCCAAACTCATGTGAACGCGATGCAGGGTTTCCAAAATTGCCATCTAATGTCAGGTATTCACACATTAATTTTGCTACACGAGGGTCAACAGGGGTTGTTGCCGAATAATCAAGGTAAATCGGTGTCTTCATTCAAAACTCCAAACAAGCATTTTACCACTGTGGGTCACACAGTACGGTTGTAAAATTATAACATGCTTAACAATGTTCAAATATTTATATCTGCATCGTTACGAACTTCTTGTCTCATAGGCGGATTTTCCTGATTAGCTACTAATTCAGAATATTTATCTCCTTTTCGATCGACTAGATGCCCAAGGCTGATACCACTCAAAAACTGGAAGATTTGCTCACTTAAATCGGTCCATAAATCATGTGTCAGGCATTGGGTATCACCATGACAATTTGATAAACCACCGCATTTCGTTGCATCGACTTTTTCATCAACTGCTGAAATCACATCAGCAATCGCAACCTCATGTGCTGGACGGCTTAAGCGATAACCACCACCCGGTCCACGAGTACTGTCAACTAAACCTCTTTTACGTAACTTGGAAAATAATTGCTCAAGATATGATAAAGAAATACCTTGTCGTTGTGATATGTCGGCCAGCGTAATGGGTCCATCGTTAAAATGTAATGCTAAATCAAGCATTGCAGTAACTGCATATCGGCCTTTTGTCGTTAATCTCATAATTTCACCTGCTTAAATGTGAATATGTTTTTACGAGAACTCCGGCTGAGTTATCGCGCTAAAAATTAATAAATATAAGTATTTCACTATTATCTAAAGTAACAAACTTGAGTATTTTTATCAAGTATATCAATAGCAAAAGTTTAGCAAAAACCAAGCATTTTAGTCAAGTAATATTAGCTCTAGATAAGATAAATGTATGTTTTATTTTTTTATTAGGGGTTTCGAGATTCTTAATTCCGGTTATATTCTTATTATATTCTTAGGAATCCTTATCTGACTTTTCAGTAGAACTGATCTCTTCTTCTAAGTGATTGATTTTACAATGATTTAACTTCGATAGCAATTCTTCGTCTAATTCAGCACCTAAAATTTTAATCGCTTCACACATGGATTTCATTTGCTTATCCATCGCCTCAATGTGATCTAACATCGAATTGAAAGCATGTGCAACCGGATCCGGCATATCTTTGGTTGTGCCATAAGCATCAAAACCAATTTTTTTAGCAAATTGACTGCGTTTTTCATTATCAACCGGTCTCTTTTGTACCACCCGCCCTGGAATACCAACAACTGTAGCGCCTTCGGGTACTTCAGTAACCACCACAGAGTTTGAACCAATTCTTGCATTTGCACCAATTAAAATAGGCCCTAATACTTTTGCTCCAGCACCCACCACTACGTTATCCGCTAATGTAGGATGCCGCTTACCTTTTTGCCAGCTGGTGCCACCGAGAGTAACACCATGATAAAGTGTCACACCGTCACCAATCTGAGCAGTTTCACCAATCACTACTCCCATACCATGGTCGATAAAAAATCGTCGCCCAATAATAGCGCCGGGATGAATTTCGATGCCGGTTAACCATCTCGAAATAGTTGAAATCAGTCGAGCCAGCCATTTCAGTTTTTTTAGCCACAACCAATGTGCAAGCCGGTGGACATTAATAGCATGTAATCCGGGATAATTTGTTAATACTTCAAGTGTGGTACGTGCTGCAGGATCACGTTCAAATACACATTGAATATCTTCTTTTAGTCGTTTAAACATTAATATACTCGATAAGGATAATGTTACTTTTTATATTTTGATTGTGCGGCACTAAGGATACCACGTAATATATTTAATTCCATTTGATCAACACCGGAACGATTAAATAATCTTCTAATTCGTCGCATTAATTGCTTCGGGTTATCCGGTTTTAAAAACTCCAACTCCGTTAATGCTATTTCAAAGTGTTGATATAAACGTTCCATATCATCATTGGTTGCTAAAGGAAATTCAGCTTCAATCTCTTCAACCGGTGTTTCTAACCAGGCTTTCATATGAATTTCGTAACATAATACCTGTATAGCAGCAGCGATATTTAATGAACTATATTGCTCATTAGCAGGAATATTAACAAGATAATTACAGCGTTCCAGTTCCTGATTGGTCAGCCCGCTATTTTCCCGCCCAAAAACCAGCGCTACCTTGTTAGTATCCTGTTGTTTTACTAACGACCACATTTTTTCAGCCATCTCACGCGGATTAAGTAATGGCCAGGCTATTTCCCTTAATCGTGCACTCGCACCAACAACAAATTCGCAGCCAACCAATGCTTGTTCCAAAGTGTCAACAACCACAGCATTATTCAGTATATCAAGTGCGCTCACCGCCATGGTTCTGGCTTTAACATCCGGAAATGATCTGGGTGCCACTAACCATAATTCAGTTAAATTCATGTTTTTCATGGCCCGTGCTGCTGCACCGATATTACCGGGATGACTGGTATTAACCATGACCACCCGGAATTTCTTATACATATTCAATATAACCAGCACCATATATAATTATTAATTTAAGAAATGCTATTTTAACGATATTCTTTACCAAAGTAGAAATTAAATTTTTTATTTTTCAATATCATGTGATATAGCAACAAAACAAAGTGAACCAGATTATAAAGACTGATAAAATACAATTATATTCGGGAGTAATCCCACGCTCTTTCACATTAAATATTACTTTAAGCAGGTCTTTCTATGCATCCTTTATTAAATATTGCTATCCGTGCTGCGCGTAACGCTGGAGAAATCATTACCAGATCGGTGGATAGAATTGACAAACTTACCATTGAAACAAAAGCAGCGAATGACTTTGTCAGTGAAGTTGATAAAAAAGCAGAAGCTGAAATTATAGAGACGGTGTTTAAGGCATATCCGGAACATGGTATTATTGCCGAAGAAAGTGGCGTTCAAAAGGGTAATGACTATACCTGGATTATTGATCCACTCGATGGCACCACAAATTTTCTTCACGGTTTCCCACAATTTGCAGTTTCAATTGCAGTTAAAAATAAAGATCGACTCGAACACGCCGTGGTTTATGATCCCATGCGTGATGAATTATTTACTGCTTCGCGTGGAGCAGGTGCACAGCTTAATAACAAACGAATCCGCGTTACACCTCAAGTGAAATTAAATGGGGCTTTGCTCGGTACCGGATTCCCCTACTCCAATATGAAATATCTTGACCCTTATATGGGAATGTTAAAAAGTCTTATATCAAATACCGCTGGCATTCGTCGCCCTGGTTCGGCTGCGCTCGATCTTGCTTACGTTGCTGCGGGTCGGATTGATGGTTTCTGGGAATTAGATTTAAAATGCTGGGATATCGCTGCAGGTGCATTATTAATACAAGAAGCCGGTGGCCTGGTTGGTGATTTAATGGGTAATAATAATTATCTGGATTCAGGCCATATTGTATGTGCAAACCCAAAGTTATTTAAAGCACTATTACAAGAAATAAGACCACATTTAACTGAAGAGTTGAAATGTTAATCATATTTGCAAAATAAAATTATCGTATTGACTCAAGAAGTACCGGAAATGTCCGAAGTTTAAATTAATATATTTAAACTACCGAGTCATAAATGACATCAAAACTGACATTTTCCAAACTAACACATTCCAGGTCTTTAGAAATCAAGATGACTAATATTTTATCATTTTATGAAGATATGGCGATTTCAATTGCATTTAAATCGGTTTCAAAATCCTTTGAAATAATTGCCATTGAAGAAAACACCCAAGACCACCAGGTAAGTACCAGTACAAACGATAAATCAATCGAAAATATTGTTAATATTTTTGAAGCAACACAAAGTAGTAATGATATTGTCAGTTATTTAATTGAGCGTGAATTGCGTCAACCTGTTAAATTAACCGTAACTAATTGATTTTTATATATTTATATTCAGTTAGATTAATTGACCTGTCCACTAAATCCTGTAAACTCATTAAAAGTCTACTGAAACTATCGAATTCAACCATTTTGTATGAATAAATAGCTCGGAGGGATGAATGTTACGAAGTTTATGGATAATCATTGCACCACCACTATCGGTATGTCGATATGGCTGTAATAGCTGCTGTGTCGCTCCGATAAGCATATTCTGGTTAACCGGTATTATAGCAATTGCTTATGGCTCCATTGGAGGCCCTGCCAACTTACCCTCGATGAGCTGGATAACCGAGACTTTAGGTGTATTATTATGGCTTATCGCATCAGTTTGGGCTGCTATTACAATTTACGCTATAAATCGTGATGGTGATGCGCCAGAGTGTAGTGGACATTCCACCACTGTCTGTCGAATTATACCCAAACAACAACCCGATGAATCAAATCCCCTGGATGAAGTTACAAAGTTTAAAGACGTTAGTTAAGCTCTGGTCAGTTAGTTTTATTTCTGCTTATTTTCAAAATATTTAGTATTAGATTTTCATATTAATTCCCAGCACTAATTTTAATCATTATTTAAGTGCCTGAATTCCATTTAGAATTTCAGCATTCAGCTTATATTCAGACACCGTCCTTTATTATTACAATCAGATACTACAAAGTTCTGATATTAATTCACAGAGGAGTAAATATCATGTTAAAAATTAACAAGCTTATAAAAATAATTACTGTTGTAACAATTTCTGGAACAGCAAGCATTGCTAATGCTGAACATGTAATTGATGATATTCAAAATAATTTTTTTTATGCAACGGCCAAAGTAATCAACATTGAGCCCATCGTTAAAAATATTCAAGTATCAATACCAGAGCGTGAATGTTGGGAAGAAGAAGTTTCTCGTCCGGTCCATGCTCGTCAAAACTATCGTACCGGTAAAGTTCTTTTTGGAGGTCTTGTTGGTGGTGTTGTGGGGAATCAATTTGGACATGGTCGTGGTAAAACAGCTGCCACGCTTCTAGGTACGATTGTAGGTGCAACTATTGGACATGATATTGCACGAGAAGAAAAATATATTAACTCAAGGTCTATTGATGTTGAACAGCACTGCCGAATAACTCATACCACTCTTTCAGAACAAAAAATTGATGGATATTGGGTGACTTATCGATATAAAGGTGAAATATTCACTACGCGAATGGACGATGAACCAGCTAAGCATTTAAAAGTACGAGTCCAGGTTAACCCTGTTTTAAACTAATACAATTTGATTTAAAAAATTCTAACTCAAAGTCTCTCTGTGTTTGCCTTCTCACTATGTTATATGAGAAGGCTTTTTTATAACTCAATTTTATTAAACTAAATTCTCATGATCCTGTTGATCGGCACCTTCTTTTTTAATTTCCATCAGATTTTCCCTGGTAATACCTAATGCAATAACGGTAGTACTAGCAACATAAATTGATGAATAAGTTCCAATTACAACACCAACAATCAACGCTGTTGCAAATGCATGTATCAACTCACCACCGAGAAAGAACATTGCTATCAAAACTAATAATGTTGTCAATGAAGTCATTATTGTTCGAGATAAAGTTTGATTCAATGAAATATTAAAGATTTCAACCGAAGAACCCTTTCTGATTTTACGAAAATTCTCTCGAATACGATCAAACACCACAATAGTATCATTCAAAGAGTAACCTATCACCGCAAGTACTGCAGCTAGTACGGTTAAATCAAAATTAAGTTGTAAAATAGAGAAGAAACCGACAGTTATAATAACATCGTGTATCAAAGCAGCAACTGCACCAAATGCAAATTTATACTCAAACCGAATTAACACATAAATTAAAATACAAGCCAAAGCAATTAACATTGCTAGGCCACCATCGTCCCGAAGTTCATCACCAACTTGTGCGCCAACACATTCTTGTCGGCGCATGTTAACTGATGAATCTCTGGCTGTTAGCACAGCAAGTACTCTGTCACCAAGAGTTGTTAAGTCTTTAGGAGCATCTTTGGTTGATTTATCTGCAGCGACTGAACCACAGCCTTTCGCTGACCCGTTTTTATCAGCTGGTATACGCACCACAACACTTGTAGAAGAACCTAAATGTTGCACAATAGCATTACTAAAACCACCTTTTTTAAGATCGGCACGAACATCTTTTAAATCGGTTGACTTAGAATAACTAACTTCAATTAATGTTCCACCGGTAAAATCCAAACCAAAATTTAATCCTCTCATTGTTATTGAAGTGAATGAGGCAATAATTAGAATAGTAGAAACTACGACAGCAAATTTTCGCTGCCCCATAAAATTAAATTCTGTCTGTTTTTTAAATATTTGCATATTTATATTTCCTGGTTGATATCAACTATTTTAGATTAATAGTTAATTACAATACTAAATTGATAATGTTTTAATACGTTTGCCTGATACAAACAAGTTAACAACTGCTCGTGTGCCCATTATGGCGGTAAACATTGATGTTAAAATACCTACCGATAGTGTTATCGCAAAACCTTTTATTGAACCTGTACCAAAAATAAACAACACAACCGCTGCAATTAAAGTAGTAATATTCGCATCAGCAATGGTAGTCATCGCTTTTGCATAACCGGCATTAATACTTGCTTGCGGTGAGTTTCCGTTTCTGAGTTCTTCACGAATCCGTTCAAAAATTAAAACATTAGCATCAACTGCCATACCAATAGTTAATACGATTCCGGCAATACCCGGCATTGTTAAAGTTGCTTGCATCATTGACAGCACTGCAATTATTAATACTAAATTAAGTGATAACGCTAAAGTTGCAACGACACCAAAACCTCGATACCAAACAATCATAAAAAAGATAACCAATAATAAACCAACTACCACCGACATAGTGCCTTGTTTAATATTATCTTTACCCAAGCTTGGTCCAATAGTTCGTTCTTCAACAATGCTAATTGGCGCAACTAACGCACCAGCTCGTAACAATAACGCTAAATTAGAAGCTTCTGCCTGACTATCTAAACCGGTAATTTGAAAGTTTTTGCTAAATACACCTTGTATCGTTGCAATATTAATAACTTCTTCAATTTTAAATTTTTTAATTTTAAATTCCGTATCAGCACAATTTGATTTCTCACGAACAGTTTTATATTCAATAAAAACAACTGCCATTGGTTTTTTGAGATTTTTCTTGGTGGTTTTCGCCATGCGTTTTGCACCTTCACCATCCAGGGTAATATTAACTGATGGACTACCGCTGGTTTGATCAAAACCTGCTCCAGCATTCGTAATATTTGAACCACGGATGATCAAGCGTTTCTTTAAAAGTACCGGGTTCTTGGTTTTTCGCTCATAATATAATCTTGTACCACTAGGAACATTACCCGCAACAGCCGCAGCAACGTCGCCTTTATCTGATTGCATGTAAAATTCTAATGTTGCAGTTGCACTTAAAATTTCCTTGGCGCGGGCACTATCCTGAATTCCTGGTAATTGCACAACAATTCTATCAACACCCTGTTGTGTAATGACAGGTTCTGAAACACCCAGTTCATTGACCCGATTACGCAATGTTGTAATATTTTGAGTTAATGCATTTCGCTTCTTCTCAACCAGTATTGTAGGTTTTATAGCAATCCGTAATTCAACAGAATCACCCTTGCCTTCGGTAATAATTAAATCACTAAATTGTTGTTCTAATTTTGGAAGAGCCAAATCCCGTGTAGCAATTTTATCAAATAAAATAATGATATTGTTTGATGTTTGCCTAACCGATTTGTAACGAATATTTTTTTTGCGAAGATCAGTTCGAAAGTAACTGCGAATTTCACTGGCATAATTGGTATAAGATTGTTTTACAACCTCATCCATTTCTACTTGCATTAAAAAGTGTAAACCACCGCGTAAATCCAGCCCCAGATACATTGGAAGTGCATTAATAGATTCTAACCATTTCGGTGCAGCACTCGTTAAATTTAGTGCTACGGTATAATCTTGTCCCAATTTACACGCAATAAAATCATTTGCTTTAAGTTGATCTTCAACATTATTAAAACGAGCAACTAATTGACCATTTTCCAGACTGAATTCTTTTACCGGAATATTTGCGCCCTTTAACATTCCCTCAACTTGTTGTTGAGTACCAACATCTAATGTGGCATTTCTTGAAGCTGATATCTGTAAAGCAGGATCAGTACCATAAATATTTGGCAACGCATAAAGTGTTCCAACACCAAGTACCAAAACAACAATAAGATATTTCCACCAAGGATACTGATTTATCATACTAAGATATTCCTGTTATCTTTTCCAAATCAACATTATAGGTTGACTGGATTCCTGAAAGTTAAAAATTTTTTCTGCGCAGTTAATCTTTAAGCGCTGCTTTAATCGTACCCTTGGGCAAAACAGATACAATGGCGGATTTTTGCATTCGAATGACAATATTATCGGCCAGTTCTATCGAGGCATATAATTCACTCACTTCAATAATCTTACCTAACATACCACCACTAGTCATCACTTCATCACCTTTCCCAATTGACTCAACTAATTTACGGGCATCCTTTGCTCTTTTTTGTTGTGGGCGAATCAATATAAAATAAAATAATGCTATCATTCCACCCATGAATAACCAAAAATTTAATGGGTCAGGAGCTTCTGCTGTTGCATTACCCGCCTCGGCGATTGCTTGTGAAATAAAAAAATTCATTAATTTAAACCCTTTTTTATATAGCTTCGGAAAGTTGCGTATTATGACACAGGAGGCACGAGAAGTTCGCGTTTGTGATAAAAATCAGTGATAAATTCTTCTAATTGGTGGTTCGATATCGCATTTCGCAGGCTTAACATCAGATTTTGGTAATAAAACAGGTTATGCGTGGTATTTAAACGTGCTCCCAGAATTTCACCGGTTTTATCCAAATGTCGCAAATAAGATCGACTGTAATTTTGGCAAGTATAACATTTGCAATTTTCGTCAATCGGTCCAGTAGCATTTGCATGTTGGCTATTACGAATTCGAACTACGCCTTTACTCGTAAATAAATGGCCATTGCGCGCATTGCGGCTCGGCATTACGCAATCAAACATATCAATTCCACGTCGGACAGACTCAACTAAATTTTCCGGAGTACCCACTCCCATAAGATAACGGGGTTTATCCGATGGTAGTTTTGGTTGCAAAACATCAAGAATCCGGTACATATCTTCAGCTGGCTCACCTACCGATAAACCGCCAATAGCATAACCATCAAAATCAATATCGGTTAGACCTTGTAATGACGATTCACGTAAATCTTGAAACATACCACCCTGTATAATTCCAAATAAAGCACTTGTACTGTCACCATGTGCATCTTTGCTTCTTTTAGCCCACCGAAGCGATAACAACATTGACTTCTTAACCTCATCATATTCAGCTGGATAAGGTGTGCATTCATCAAAAATCATTACAATATCAGAGCCAAGCTCGCGTTGTACTTGCATTGACTCTTCAGGCCCCATAAATACCGGACTACCATTAATCGGCGATTTAAAATGCACTCCCTGTTCAGAAATTTTCCGTAAATCCCCTAAACTCCACACTTGAAAACCACCAGAATCGGTTAATATTGGGCCGGACCAATTCATAAACTCGTGTAAACTACCATGCTTCTGAATAATCTCGGTTCCCGGTCGTAACATTAAATGGAAGGTATTACCTAATACAATTTGTACCCCCATTGCAGTTAATTCTTCGGGGGTCATGGCTTTTACTGTGCCATAGGTACCCACCGGCATAAACGTTGGCGTATCTATTACACCACGTTGAAACTTTAATTGTCCCAAACGTGCATTTTGATCAGTCGTGAATAAATTAAATTCCATAATTTTATTTATAGGTTTTTCATAGCTTGTTTTTCAAAATATTAGTTAATATATGATTCTATAAACATAGAATCACCATAACTGAAGAATCGATACTTTTCTTTAATGGCATGTTGATAGGCTAATCGAATATTGTCGACTCCGGCAAATGCAGAAACCAGCATTAACAAAGTCGATTCTGATAAATGAAAATTCGTAATTAAAGCATCAACCACATTAAACTTATAACCTGGATAAATAAAAATATCCGTTTCACCATTAAATGGTCTTAATAAACCGGACATTGCAGCTGTTTCAAGGCATCGAACACTGGTAGTCCCTACTGCGATAACACGACCTCCATTTTTTTTTGTTTGCGTGATTTTATCACAAGTATCTTGTGTTACTTCGAGCCATTCAGAATGCATTTTATGGTCTTCCAACTTATCGACTCGTACTGGTTGGTAGGTTCCGGCACCAACATGTAAGGTCACATATGTAGATTTTACACCTTTATTCGTTAATGAGGATAACAATTCAGTAGTAAAATGCAGCCCGGCGGTAGGTGCCGCTACTGCCCCCGGAATATCTGCATAAACTGTTTGATATCGTTGTTGATCTGTCTTTGTATCACAACGTGAAATATAAGGTGGTAATGGTATATGACCACATTTTGATAACAATAACATCACATCAAGGTTATCCTGATTACTCTGGAGTTTTAAAATAAAAAATTGTCCGTCTCTACCAGTCACTGCAATTTTATAGTTATTTTCTATAATAATAACCGTTCCAATTGCCGCAGATTTATTAACCCGCATTTGTGCAATAAAGGTCTGATCATCGAGTATTCGCTCAACCACAATTTCAACTTTACCGCCAGTTTCTTTAAAGCCGTATAACCGAGCTGGAATTACACTGGTATTATTTAAAACCAATAAATCCCCGTCATTTAACAAATCGAGCAAATCACTAAAGTTTTTATCACGAATAACACTTTTATTATCGCAATGACCTACTCCAACACATAACATTCGACTTGCATCACGTCGCGAACAAGGGAATTGAGCGATTAGCTCCTCAGGTAAATCAAACTGGAAATCAGTACGTAACAACATGGAGGGATTTTACCAGAATAAATAATTCCAGACATCGCCTAAAAAGATGATATAGGGAAATAATAAATGGATCTTATTCCAGTAATCGTAACTGGTATATTGTGACGGCTTTACTTATAATAGCCATTCTAACTATTAATCATGACAATAATGGCGGCGTGGTGAAATTGGTAGACACGCGGGATTCAAAATCCCGTTGGGGCAACTCAGTGTCGGTTCGAGTCCGACCGCCGCTACCAATTATTATTCATTATCCATGTGTCGTAAGGATTTGTAATAATTTATTAAACCGTTTGTTG
>JBGMQW010000050.1:0-19880 GCA_048060815.1 Thiohalomonadales bacterium
CGGTCTTGATAGGGTTATCCCAATTCCATGTCCTCACTTTCGTTGTTTATAAAGTTGATTTTGCTTTCTTGATTTCTTATACAAAGCTCAGGTTAATTAAGTTTGTTAATAATTACAATTTACTGGTATTTTTGCTGGTTTTGGTAAGGAGTTGTTAATTAATGCCTATTTATGAATATTTATGTGAGTCTTGTGGACATGAGATGGAAGCATTGCAAAAAATGAGTGATGATGCCTTGGTTGAATGCCCTGAATGTCATACAAATACATTAAAAAAATTGATTTCAGCTGCAGGTTTTCGTTTAAGTGGCAGTGGCTGGTATGAAACAGATTTTAAAAGCGGTAAAAAGAAAAATGTAACTGAATCTAAAAATAATTCTGGAAAAGAAACAGATTCAAAAAAATCTGTCAAATCCAGTGAGAAAAAACCATCAAAATTAGCATCCAAATAATTTAAACTATGTTGTCATTTTTTCGTCGATCTATTATTGCAGGCCTATTAGTGTGGGTACCGCTAGGAGTGACTGTATTTGTCATTCGTTTTCTTGTCGGGATAATGGATAAAACGCTGGTTCTCATTCCGAAACAATATCAACCAGATACATTAATAGGTTTTCATATACCAGGTTTAGGTGTTGTATTATCTATTTTAGTGGTATTTTTCACTGGTGTAATTATTGCTAATTTATTTGGTAAACAAATTGTTACGATAGTGGAGTCGATGTTATCCCGAATTCCTCTGGTGCGATCAATTTATGCTGGTGTGAAACAGTTAATGGAAACCGTGTTCGTTTCTGGAGGGCAATCTTTTCGTAAAGTTTTACTAATTGAATATCCTCGTCAGGGGTTATGGACCCTGGCTTTTCAAACCGGAGTTGATGTTGGCGAAGCTCAACGTAAGACCGGTGAGGACGTTATTAATGTCTATGTCCCAACCACACCAAACCCAACATCAGGCTTTTTTATCATGGTACCCAGGAATGATGTTGTTGAACTTGAATTAAGCGTAGATGATGGCTTAAAAATGCTAATATCGATGGGGGCAATTGTCCCGGATAGTATGTCGAATACATCACCATCAAAGTAAACATTTTCAATTAATAAATACCCTATTATTAATATTCTTAGAGAAAATTGTCCAACTAGGCGGGTCACCATAGTAATTTAGGATTATATTTAGTTGTACTTGTTAGTTGCACTTCATGGCATCAATCCGTAACATTCCGGCCTTAATTAAACAAAGTTTGGCGTTCTAATCAGATTTAAAAACAGGAAGTAGGTATGCGAAGTTTTTATTGCGGTGAAATTACAGAAACTCAATTAGATCAAACAGTTACATTATGTGGCTGGGTACATCGACGACGCGATCATGGTGGTGTCATTTTTATCGATTTACGAGACCGGGAAGGCCTGGTCCAGATTGTGTATGATCCTGAAATTAAAGAGATTTTTGCAATTGCAGAAGAAGTTCGAAATGAATTTGTGTTGCAAGTTAAGGGGCTGGTTAGACATCGACCTAATGGTAGCCAGAATCCCAATATGAGAACAGGCATGATTGAAATTTTAGGCAGTGAGCTTACGATTTTAAATCGTTCTGAAACACCTCCATTTGTACTTGATGATGATTTAGTATCTGAAGAACATCGACTGCGTTATCGGTATTTAGACCTTCGACGACCTGAAATGCTGGAGCATTTGAAATTACGTGCCAGGATTACACAAAATTTGCGACGTTATCTAGACGATAATGGATTTTTAGACGTTGAAACACCGATGTTAACTAAAGCTACTCCTGAAGGAGCGCGTGATTATCTCGTTCCGAGTCGTACTCATGAAGGTGCTTTTTTTGCATTACCACAATCACCGCAATTATTTAAGCAACTTTTAATGATTGGCGGTTTGGATAAATATTATCAAATTGTACGTTGTTTTAGAGATGAAGATTTACGTGCTGACCGTCAACCTGAATTTACACAGGTTGATATTGAAACAACATTTTTAAATCAAGATTCAATAATGGAATTAATGGAAGGTTTAATACGAAATCTTTTTCAGAAAGTTCTATCTATAAATTTAGCAGAGCCTTTTCCAAAAATGAGTTATGCCGAAGCCATGTCTCGTTATGGTTCAGATAAACCGGATCTACGAATTCCACTTGAGTTAATTGATATTGCTGATGTATTAACTGATGTTGATTTTAAGGTGTTTAGTGGACCGGCTAAAGATCCAAATGGTCGGGTTGCCATGTTACATTTACCCCAAGGTAATAAGTTAACTCGTAAAGAAATTGATAACTATACTAAATTTGTAGGTATCTACGGTGCTAAAGGTTTGGCGTATATTAAGGTTAATGAAGTATCAAAAAGGCGTGATGGTTTACAATCACCAATATTGAAATTTTTACCTGATGACGCAATTGACGCTATATTGTTACGTAGTAAAGCGGTTGATGGTGACCTAATCTTTTTTGGTGCTGATAAAACCTCGGTTGTAAATGAAGCTTTGGGTGCATTAAGGGTTAAACTGGGTGAAGACCTGGGATTAATATCTGATGGCTGGCAACCTTTGTGGGTAGTTGATTTTCCAATGTTTGATTTTGATGAAAAAGAAAATAGATATACTGCATTGCACCATCCGTTTACTGCACCATCAACAAATGATGTTGCCGAATTAAGAGCAAATCCTCAAACAATGTTATCACAAGCATATGATATGGTTTTAAATGGTTCTGAAATCGGTGGTGGATCAATTCGAATTTATCAATCGAATATTCAAACTGCTGTTTTTGATTTGTTAGGGATTAGCGAAGAAGAAGCACAAGATAAATTTGGTTTTTTACTTGATGCATTAAAATTTGGTTGTCCACCACACGGTGGAATGGCATTTGGTCTGGATCGCTTGGTGATGTTAATGGCTGATGCAAAATCGATTAGGGAAGTGATGGCATTTCCGAAAACGCAATCAGCTAGTTGTTTAATGACTCAGGCCCCATCTGTAGTGAGTGATTTACAATTAAAAGAATTGCATATAAAATTACGTAAAAAACCTGTAAAATCAAGTGTATAAAATAAATATGCAGGTTTAATTTTAAGCCATATAAAAATTATGTGATTGTTAATATATATAGTTAAAATGCCGCTAATAATCTTATGACCTCTCGATTATTAACTGTTTAAAAAGTATACGATCCTTGAAGAAAATAATAATTCAAATTACATTCAAGAATACACATAATATACCTGTCTCGATATGCGAGTTCACTTAAGGGAAGATAGTGGCTATGCAATATTTTAAGAAAGACTGGTTTATTGCGCTGTTTGTTTCCTTGTTTTTCCTTTTATTTGCTAACAGCAATATAATGAAAAATATTGAATGGGCAGCTTATGATCTGGGTGTTCGTTTTTCTTCTACTCGCCCTGCAAATCAGGATGTTGTTATTGTTGCCATTGATGATGCATCTATCCAGGAGTTAGGAAGTTGGCCTTGGCCGCGTGATATGTTGGCAAAAATAACAAGTCAAATCTCAAAAGCAAGACCAAATGTCATTGGTTTTGGTTTACAACTTGATGCCCGGGAAAGTACTCGTGGTCTAAAATATATTCAAAAATTGCGGAATATTTTTAATAAAAATTGGGGAAGTACCGGAAAAAGTATAAAACGAATATTGGATCAAGCAGAATCTGGCCTGGATACGGATAAAAAATTCATCGCAAGTTTAAAAAAAGCCGGACCAGTTGTTTTAGCGGTTCCTTATTTACTTGAACAATCCAATGAAAATATAACAAAAAATACATTAGAAAAATATTCCAGACGTTTAACATTAAAAAATGTTACGGGACAATTAAATCCTAAAGAACGGTTTATGGATCGATTTCGACCCGATTTAATTGCGACAGTTGATATTATGTATCCACCGTTGGAGGAGTTTGTTCGACAGTCGAATGCTATTGGACATTTGAATTTATTCCAATCAAATAATACCAATGCTCGAATGCAACCCCTGATTTTAAGTTATGATCGATACTATGTTCCTTCATTTGCCTTAATGTTGGCATCGCAAACAAATCATATGAAATTGAATTCAATTCATGTTGAGTTGGGTAATTCTGTACATTTAGGAAAAACCAATATTATTTCTGATCCACAGTTAAGAATGTATCCGTATTTTTACAGTAGCCGTGGAGATAAACCTGCATTTAACATAATATCAATTAAGGATGTCTATAATAACAATGTGCGTTTGAGAAGCTTCCGGAATAAAACAGTGCTGATAGGATTAACTGCAAGTCAATATGCCGTTCCAATGGATACGCCTTTGGGAAAACTTTCTCCTATTTTAGTAACAGCGAATAGTGTTTCCAGTATATTAAATGGTGATTTATATAACAGACCTGGCTGGGGAGCATGGTTTCAGTTAATTGTTTTGGCAATTGTTGCGCTTTATTTAATGATAGCCTTGCCAAGATTTCGGCTAGGTACAGGTCTGGCATTTAGTGTGTTATTTTTAATAGCATTGTTTAATTTACATTTTATTTTAATGGTTTCCAAATCTATGTGGATCCCTTTAATGTTACCTTCGATGGCCTTAATAACAGGTCATATTGTTTTAATGGTTAAACATGTATTAGAGTCTCGGGTTGGTCATGTGAAAGAAGAGTTATCGGAGGCCAACCAATTATTAGCGCAATCATTTCAATCTCAAGGTCATTTGGATCAAGCTTTCGATCGGTTTAGAAAATGCGTGATTGTTAGCAATGATCTATTTGATCAAATGTATAATCTTGGTTTGGATTATGAACGAAAACGTCAATTTAACAAAGCTGAATCAGTCTTTCGATATATTATGAGTTACGATCAAAAATTCAGGGATGTTCGTGATAGATTAGAAAGAAATAAACAAGCTTCAGCAACATCAGTTTTAACTCCGGGAACTTCTGCAACGGGAAATAGTACTTTAGTATTAAATACCACCGGAATTCAAAAACCGATTTTAGGTCGATATTTGGTTGATAAGGAAATAGGTCGTGGTGCAATGGGATTGGTGTATTTAGGTTCAGATCCAAAAATTGGTAGAACTGTAGCAATAAAAACCATGTCTTTAGGTAGTGAATTCGAAGGGGCTCAATTAAAAGATGTAAAAGATAGATTTTTTCGTGAGGCTGAAACAGCAGGACGACTTAATCATCCAAATATTGTTACTATTTATGATGTTGGTGAAGATCAGGAATTGGCTTATATCGCAATGGATTTCTTGAAAGGCGATAATCTACTTGCTTATTGTAAAGCCGATACACTACTTCCAGTAGTAGAAGTTATTGATATTATAATAATGGTTGGTGAGGCATTAGAATATGCAAGTAGTCAAAATGTAGTACATCGAGATATTAAACCAGCTAATATAATTTATGATAGAGACAATAGTGTTGTTAAAGTGACAGATTTTGGGGTTGCGTGTTTGACTGATGTTAGCAAAACCAAAACAGGCACAATATTAGGAAGCCCATCTTATATGTCGCCTGAGCAACTGGCAGGTAAAAAAGTTGACGGTCGTTCTGATTTATTTTCATTAACAGTGACTTTATATCAAATGTTAGCCGGTGAGCTACCTTTTATAGGTGAATCGTTAGCAAGTTTAATGTATAAAATTGCTAACGAGAAACATCCGGATGTTCGAATGTTCCGTCCGGATTTACCTCAATGTATGAGTAAAATCATAAATAAAGGTTTGCAAAAAGATGCTGAAAAAAGATTTCAAAGTGGTATTAAAATTGTAAATTCTCTCAAACGGTGTAGAGATAAATTAAATGATTAACATAAGACATTAGCATGGAAAATTTTAATGTGAAAATACACGGTGACAGTGATGTAGGTTTATCTCGTGATCATAATGAAGATGATTTTATTTGTGAGCAAGAGATGAATCTTGCTGTTTTAGCAGATGGTATGGGTGGTCATAATGCTGGAGAAGTGGCTAGTCAAATAGCAGTACAACAAGTTAGTAGTGCATTAAAGGCAGTGTTGCGACCTGAGTTTGAATTAAGTAATGATATTCAATATAAGGATATCGTTCGAGATGCAGTTGAATTAGCAAATACTGAGATCCATGATCATTCACTTGCTCATCCAGAATGCGCTGGTATGGGAACTACTCTGGTTTCAACATTGATAAGAGATGGTAAAATCATATTAGCAAATGTAGGTGATTCACGAATATATCGTTTACGTGATGAAACCTTGCAACAATTGACAAATGATCATTCATTAGTTCAGGAGTTGGTCGAAAACGGTTATTTAAGTGCAGAAGAAGCAAATTTATCCGTTAGTAAAAATTTAATTACTCGGGCTTTAGGGATTGGAGCTGAAGTTGAGGTTGATGTATTTGTGCACGATATACAAGCAAAAGATATATATTTACTCTGTTCCGATGGTTTATCTGATTTAGTTGATGACGAAATAATTGAAGGCTCACTTGCAGAGCATAACGATGATCTGGTTAATTCGGCTAAGGCATTGATTAGCCATGCAAATACTAATGGTGGCACAGACAATATAACGGTTATATTAGTTTCGATCTCAACAGAATCATAAAAAGAATTTAGTCTATATTGAGAGTATTCAAGTATTATTAGTGATTTTTATTAAAAATATTATATCTTGACCAAAAGAAAATTGTCTAAATGACGATAAGATGTAAGGAACCAAAGGTACGCGTATTATAGCTATGGCAAAAATTATTCTCACACATGATGGCACTGTTATTAAAGAATATCCCCTCACGAAAGAGCGGATGACAATCGGTCGCAAACCACATAACGATATTCAGTTAGATGACAATACTGTAAGTGGAGAACATGCGGCATTTCTGGCATTACAAAATATTTATATTGAAGATCTTGGTAGTACTAATGGAACATTATTAAATGGTGAGCGCGTTAAGAAACGCATGTTGAATCACAATGATGTAATTAAAATAGGACGTCATGAATTTCGATTTGTTGATAATGTTGTTCAGGATTTTGAAAATACTGTCGTTATTCCAAGTGCAATTGCTAAAGAGACAGTTGTTAACAAAGATAAATACAGGGATGCTTTTGTTGAAGTTATTGATGGAGCGAAATGTGGTGATACTATTGAGTTAAATAAAGCATATACAACATTAGGATCACCTGGAGTCTCAGTGGTTGTAATTGCCCGTCGTGGTCATTCATATTATATTATGCCAATGGGTGGTACTGCTGTAAATCAAACGCCTCCAACTTTAAATAACATGCCGATAACATCACAAAGTCAGGCTTTAACTTCAGATGATGTTATCGATGTTGCTGGCAGCAAATTGAAATTTAATTATAAAGAAAACTAATGTACTTTTATGTCAAAATTGGTTCTTAGTGTTGAAAGTGTTGTTTTTGAAACATATTCATTAGATCTTGATGTTATGGTAGTTGGCCGTAAATCCAGTTGTGATATTGCTATAGATGATGATGCTGTTAGTAGTGAACATTTTCTAATAACGATGGTTAAAAGTGATTACCTTGAAGATTTTAAAGATGCCTATATTGAAGATCTAGGCAGTACCAATGGTACTAAAATTAATGAAAAAAATTTAACAACAAAACACCACTTAAAACACCATGACCGAATCAAAATAGGTCGTCATGTGTTAACCTACGATTCAGAATTAGGTCGTGATGAACTGGAAAGAACAGCTTTTTATCTACCTGATTCCGAATAAATGTAATACCTTGCTAAAAAATATTTCTGCCACTAACTTAATATAAATATTTATTTTGATTTTTCTTGGCGCTCTTAGCAGTAAAATCTTTTAAACGTAATTACAATATTTATCCATAGAATTTTGCCTTATCGAAGCAAAGTGGTAAAATCACACTAATTAATCAATTTGTAATTAAAATGGAGCCACATTATGGCTGGACACAGTAAATGGGCCAATATCCAACACCGTAAAAAAGCTCAGGATGCAAAGCGTGGAAAATTATTTACCAAACTAATTCGCGAGATCACCGTTGCAGCACGGATGGGGGGCAGTGATTCAAATGCAAACCCTCGATTGCGTTCTGCAGTTGATACCGGGTTATCTGCCAATATGACACGCGATACAATTGAACGTGCTGTAAAACGTGGAGCGGGTGAACAGGAAGGTGATAACTATGATGAATTACGTTATGAAGGTTATGGGCCAAAAGGCGTAGCAGTGCTGGTTGATTGCCTGACTGACAACAAAAACCGAACAGTGTCTGATGTTCGGCACGCATTTACCAAGAGCGGTGGAAATTTAGGAACCGATGGATCAGTCGCATATTTATTTACTAAACTGGGTGTCATGAATTATTCACATGAAAACAATGAAGACAAAATTCTAGAAGCGGCCCTAGAAGCAGGAGCAGAAGATATCGTTACTCTTGATGATGGCAGTATCGAGGTTTTAACCTCGGGTGAAAACTTTCTTAATGTAAAAGAAGCTTTGACTAACGCAGAATTAACTCCTGAACATGCTGAGGTAACTATGCGACCATCAACCAGTGTTGAATTGAATTTGGATGATGCACAAAAAGTAATGCGATTGGTTGATATGTTAGAAGATTTAGACGATGTTCAAAATGTTTATACTAATGCGGATTTTTCTGAAGAAGTTTTATCGCAATTGTAAGATATTGATATAGATAAAAATAGAATTTTATGACATTTTCTCTGTTTGTTATTATCAAATCATTGTAATCTAATAGGTATTCTAATTTTATTATAGCTAACGCGAAATTATGATAAGAATAATGGGAATAGATCCTGGCTCACGGTTTACTGGATTTGGTATCATTGATATCGATGGAAATCGTTTAAATTGTAAGGCTAGTGGTAATATAAGAGTTACCGGGGACAACATTCCGGATAAATTAGGAATTATTTTTAGTAACATCTCGGAGTTATTTCAACAATACACACCAGATGAAGCTGCAATTGAAAAAGTATTTATGCATCGAAATGCAGATTCAGCATTAAAGTTGGGGCAAGCCAGAGGTGCAGCAATAACAGCTATCGTTAATTTTAAATGTAGTATCGCAGAATATTCACCAACTCAAATCAAACAATCGGTTGTCGGCAAAGGCAATGCAACTAAAGATCAAGTTCAACATATGGTTAAATCAATTCTGAATCTTGGATCAACACCACAGGAAGATGCAGCCGATGCTTTGGCTATCGCGATATGTCATAGTTTTCATCGAAATTTGTTAAATGGTCAGCAAGATGTTAAAAGTATGCGTGGTGGTAGACTAATAACATGATTGGACGTTTACACGGTATTCTTGCAGAAAAACAAGCTCCGCATTTATTAATTGATGTAAATGGTGTTGCTTATGAAGTTGATGCTCCAATGTCAACAATATATCAATTACCAAACATTGGTGAAAAAGTCCAAATATTTACCCATCTGGTAGTACGTGAAGATGCACAACTATTATATGGTTTTTTTACCAATCTTGAACGACAATTTTTTCGAACATTAATAAAGGTTAATGGAGTTGGAGCAAAATTGGCGATAACTATATTATCGGGTATTAGTGCCGATGAATTTGCTGAAACCGTACAACAGGCTGACGCAATTGCATTAACAAAATTACCCGGTATAGGGAAAAAAACTGCGGAACGCCTTATTATCGAAATGCGCGATAGATTAAAAGAATGGTATCAGGCTGATAGTAATTCAAGTTATTCAGATGCAGGTAAAGTTACGATCAAAGATGCCAAAAGAGAAGCTGAATCAGCCCTGGTGGCACTAGGTTATAAAGCACAAGAAGCGGTCAGGATGATTTCACGAATTGAAACTAAAGATCTCGATAGTGAAAATATTATTAGAAATGCACTGAAAGCCAGTATAAAATAACATTAATATGATTGAGCATGACCGCATCATAACATCAGAACAAACCGAACAAGAAGAAGTTCTTGATCGTGCTATTCGACCTAAATCTTTAAAAGATTATATTGGCCAATCGGTTGTTTGTGAGCAAATGGAAATTTTCATTCAAGCAGCAAAAGGTCGGCAAGAGGCTCTGGATCACGTATTAATATTTGGTCCACCAGGTCTTGGTAAAACGACTTTATCACACATTATCGCTAATGAACTTGGGGTTAATATGAAACATACCTCTGGTCCGGTTTTGGAACGAGCAGGTGATCTTGCAGCATTATTAACCAATCTGGAAGAACATGATGTGCTTTTCGTTGATGAAATACATCGTTTAAGTCCTGTTGTCGAGGAAATTTTATATCCTGCATTAGAAGACTATCAACTTGATATAATGATTGGGGATGGACCAGCGGCACGCTCAATTAAAATTGATATACCACCATTTACATTAGTGGGCGCAACCACACGGGCTGGTTTGTTAACATCACCACTTCGGGATCGATTTGGTATTGTCCAACGACTTGAATATTATACTACGGCAGAATTAACTGAAGTTGTGATTCGTTCAGCATCAATCTTGAAACTGTCGATTGATCCTGAGAGTGCAAGTGAGATAGCATGCCGATCGAGAGGGACGCCGCGAATTGCTAATCGTCTGCTACGACGAGTACGTGATTACGCTGAAGTTAAAAATGATGGAAATATTACCATTGAGACTGCACGAAAAGCACTGATCATGTTAAATGTGGATAATCTGGGTTTTGATGTAATGGATCGCAAATTACTTTTGTGTATTATCGAAAAATTTAGTGGAGGCCCCGTTGGACTCGATAGTATTGCCGCTGCTATTGGTGAACAAAGAAATACTATTGAGGATGTAATTGAGCCTTATTTAATTCAACTGGGTTATATTATGCGAACACCACGGGGAAGAGTTGCAACACAACATGCATTTGAACATTTTGGCTTAATTCCATCGGTACAAGAAAACGACAGGCTCAATGAATCTTTAGATATTTTTAAAACCCTATCATAAAAATACCCGCTATTTATGTCTTAATATGAATAATACTTGTACTATATTAAAGATGAATGTAATGGAAATAGGTGATGACTGAGTTCAATTGGCCAATACGCATCTATTATGAAGATACGGATTCAGGTGGTGTGGTATATTATGCAAATTATCTGAAATTTATGGAGCGAGCTCGTACTGAGTGGTTACGAAGTTTGTCAATCGAGCAAGATGAACTGATACAGGAAACCGGTGTCATATTTGCAGTACGTAAAGTAGCAATAGAATATAAGATTGCAGCCCGTTTTAATGATTTATTAATGATAACAACGAATGTCGCCAAAGTTTCCGGTGCTAGTGTTGAGTTAAGACAAATAATAACAAAAGATGAGAAATCTATTGTAATTTGTGAGGCTACTACAAAAATAGTTAGTATCGAGGCTAAAAAATTCAAGCCCTGCGCATTACCAGAAAAATTAAAGAACAAAATATTTAATAAATACTAATAATAACTAATATATTGAAGGTGTGGTTTGGACGCAAATGCTGATATTTTAAAAATGGTCGTTGAAGCGAGTTTTATTGTACAGCTCGTTATGTTTATATTGCTATTAACGTCACTGTTCTCCTGGACAGTCATTTTCTTCAAGTGGTCTGTTATAAAACAAGCAAAAAAGTCAGCAGCACAATTTGAGCATCGATTCTGGTCTGGTGTCGAACTTGGTGATTTGTATAAAAGAATTGCCAGCAAGCGAAGTAATATAACAGGAATGGAAACTATCTTTGAATCCGGTTTTAAGGAATATGCCCGACTAAAAAGTAAAACGGATATCGATCCAATGGCAGTGTTAGATGGTGCTCAACGAGGGATGCGTGTTGCTGCGAGTAAAGTTATTGAAAAACTTGAAAATCATCTGTCATTTTTAGCTACAGTCGGCTCAACCAGCCCTTATATCGGTTTATTTGGTACTGTTTGGGGTATTATGAATGCATTTATTGGTATTGGTGGCCAGGAGCAGGTTACCATTGCGCAAGTGGCTCCTGGTATAGCTGAGGCACTGATAGCAACAGCAATGGGATTATTTGCGGCAATACCGGCAGTGGTGTCATACAACCGCTATAGTAATGATGTTGAAAGATTAATTGGCAAGTATGATACCTTTATGGAAGAATTTTCATCAATCTTGCAACGCCAGGTTCACACATAATTAAAGAAATTGAATGAGTCAGTATTCTCCCTTAGGTAAACGAACCCGAAAAAGGCCAATGTCTGAAATCAATGTTGTGCCGTATATTGATGTAATGTTAGTGCTATTGGTCATTTTTATGATTACCGCACCATTATTAACGCAAGGTGTGTCAGTAAAATTACCTGAAGCAGCTGCAAAAAGTATGCAGGAGCCAAAAAGTACACCTATTATTGTCACTGTAGATGTTGATGGAAATCTGTATATGAATATTGGAGAAAATACCGATAAACCAGTAAAAGAAAGTGTACTAAAAGCACGAGTTGCGGCAGTATTAAAACTAAAGCCAAAAACAGACGTATATGTACGTGGTGATACCAATACTGATTATGGTAAAGTGATAAATGCTATGGTTCTATTACAGCAGGCCGGGGTTAAGGATGTGGGTTTGGTGACCAAGTCTCCAAAACGACATCGTAGATGATTTATGATCGATATCATAAAAGAACATCCCCGGGCAGTAATGTTTGCAGTTATTTTTCACTTGATAATCATTATTGTCGTAGGTGTTAGTGTAGACTGGACGTCACTAACCAAACCATCTGGTGAAAAAGCACCGGTTAAAATTGTCAATGCTGTCGCGGTGGATCAGAAATTAGTTGATGACGAACTTAAGAAAATAAAACAGGCAGAACAGAAGCGCATAAAAACACAAAAAGATGCTGAACGAAACAGAAAACAGGCTATTAAGGCACGTAAACGCGAAGAAAAAAAATTAAAAGAGTTAAAAAACAAAAGTAAAAAAGAACAAGAAAAACAACTGGTTTTAAAGAAAAAACGCGAAGCAGAGTTAAAAGCAACAAAAACTCGTAAATTAAAAGCAAAAAAGGAAAAACAAAAAAAAGCAGCTGCAGCAGCTAAATTAGCTGAAGAGAAAAAACGAAAAGAACAATTTGAAAATGAGTTGAAGAATAAACTAGCAGCAGAAGAAAATGAACGGCAAGCGCGAATAACTGCAGCAAAAGCTGCTAAAAGACAAAGTGAGATAGGTAAATATATTGATAAAATTAAAGGACACGTTGAAAGCAAATGGATAACTTTTAGAGCAAAAGAACCTGGCAAAATTACTCTAGTTCGAGTAAAAGTAATTCCAGGGGGAGAGGTGGTCGATGCTAGAACAATTAAATCGAGCGGTGATATAATATTTGATGCTGATGCAGAAAAAGCGGTTATGAATGCTTCACCTTTACCTATTCCACCAGCTGATACAGATTTAATAAATGAATTTCGTGATTTTGATCTCAAAATAGGAAAACCTGAATAAATGTTTAAGCAATTGTTATTTAGCCTGGTGCTAAGTTTTGGAATTATTATTCCCAATATGAGTTATGCACGACTAACCATTGAAATTACTGAGAGTGCAGAGGGCGCTTTTCCAATTGCTGTTGTTCCTTTTGGCTGGCAAGGTAAAACTCAAGTACCGGTAGATATCAGTACTATAATTGCAAATGATCTACAACGAAGTGGACAATTTGCACCAATTGAACAAAAATTATTTTTAGCGAAACCAAGTACAAGTAGTGAAGTAAACTGGGATAATTGGCGTATCTTAAAAGCAAATAATCTCGTTGTTGGTTCGATTGAGGCGCTACCTTTAAAACCAAAACAGGAACAACAATATAAAATAGCTTTTTACTTACTTGATGTTATAAAAGGCAAGCAATTAAAAGGCTTAAGTCTGGAAACCAATGCTGGAAAATCACAGTTAAGAACGATTGCTCATATAATTAGCGATATTATTTATGAACAATTAACCGGGATAAAAGGGGCGTTTAATACTGATATTGCTTATGTAAAGGTTGTTACTAATGATAATAAACGAACCTTTTTATTAGCAATAGCAGACTCAGATGCAGAAAACGAACAGGTTATATATCACTCTGATGAGCCTATATTATCGCCAAACTGGTCACCTGATGGTAAAAAATTAGCCTATGTTTCTTTTGCTACGGGTAAAGCTGCGATTGTGGTTCAGTCTCCAAGTGATAGTGATGATATTATTCATATACGCTCAAAGACGGGGGCAAACAGTGCTCCTTCCTGGTCTCCAGATGGTAGTCGACTCGCGTTAACCGTGCATAAAAATGGTAATTCCGAAATTTTTATCTATGAACTGGCGACACGTAAATTTACTCAAATAACCAAAAATTACGCAATTGATACCGAAGCAACCTGGATGCCGGATGGTTCGGCAATTATATTTACTTCAGATCGAGGTGGTAGTCCTCAACTTTATAAAATTGCAGTTAATAAATATGGTGTGAATGGTCGGCCGCAACGTCTTACCTTTGACGGCAGTTACAATGCTCGTGCAGTTGTGTCTAATGATGGAAGATATATCGCATTTGTGCATCGTATGGAAGGTGATTTTCGTATTGCGACGATAGATCTAGGCACGAACTCAATGCGAATACTAACAGATTCAAGTTTAGATGAATCACCGAGTTTTGCGCCGAATAGTACTATGGTGCTTTATGCAACAATTTATGATAATCGAGGGGTACTAGCTGCTGTTTCGGTTGATGGAAGGGCACAACAACGACTAAGCTTAACCTATGGTGATGTTAAAGAGCCTGTTTGGTCACCATTTAGAAACCAATAAAATAAAGAATTAAAGAATTAAAGAATATATATTGATTAATAAAATTAAGACATAACATAAATATAAAGAGGAGAAAATCCGTGAATCACATTTTAAAATTAATCTTATTGGGTGTTTTTGCTGTTACTTTAATATCGTGCTCGTCTAACACTAAGAAGGATGATTCAGCAGACAATGATTCAGCTTCCGGCGAAACACGTCAGGATGCTGATCAAGGAACTGATATAAGCCAGCATCCTCTTGACGCGAAAACGGGACTTTTAGCAAAACGAGTAATTTACTTTGAATTTAATCAAGCCACAATTAGTGATGAAGATCGAGAGTTCATTTCTGCACATGCAAAATATTTATCAGAAAACAATAGTGACTCTGTTGTTTTAGAAGGGCATGCAGATGAACGTGGTACCAGAGAGTATAATATTTCTTTGGGTGAACGACGTGCAAAAGCGGTAATGGAGTTACTGGTGTTACAAGGAGCTGGTAAGTCTCAAATTCAGGTTATTAGCTTTGGTGAGGAACGGCCAGTTGCATTAGGTCATGATGAAAGTTCATGGAGTCAAAATCGTCGTGTAGAGTTAGTATATGCAGGTCATTAATACTGGAATTGAATTTGGAATTAATGAATGTTGAATAAAATAACGATTAATTTTCTGTGTTATTTGTTTAGTGGATTGTTGGTGCTGATTACAATCAGCGCCAATGTTTCTGCTGCACCAAGAAGACCGGTATACAGTAGTTCAGATAATAATGATTCATCATCAAAAACGGAATTACAAGAAAGTCAGGATACAATAGAAAACCGTTTAGTACGTTTAGAACGATTGTTAGAAAGTCAGAGTTTAGTTGATTTGTTGGTACGCATAGATAATATTCAGGTAGAACTACAAAGTATGCGAGGTGATATTGAAGTTATAAATCATTCAATTGACGAAATCAAAAGGAGACAGCGTGATTTATACATTGATGTTGATCGCCGGTTAGTTCAATTAGAAAGAGCAGGGAAAGGTTCTTCAGTTTCATCAAATGGGGCTGGTAAAACAACAGCTCAATCTAATGCGATAATGGCTGCCCTAGGTTCAAAGTCAACATCAGTTACTAGTCCAGAATCTACCGCGGAAGAACAAAAACAGTATCAGCAAGCATTTAATTTATTACGTGAATTACGTTATGATAAATCGATTAAAGCATTTAATAAATTTATTGAAACTTATCCTAAGGGAAGATATGCACATATAGCACAGTATTGGGTAGGTGAAGCAAATTATGCACAACGAAATTTTAAACTGGCAATAGAAGCTTATCAAAGTTTAATTTCTAATTACCCAAAAAGTCCCAAAGTTGCTGAATCGCTATTAAAAATTGGTTACAGCTACTATGAGTTAAACGAAATTACCAATGCAAAATCAAATTTAAATAAACTGGTAAAACTTTATCCAGATACAACTGAAGCAAGTCAAGCAAAAAACAAACTACAAAAAATCAAATTAAATAGTTCGAAGAAGTAATAATATAATAATAAAAATTAATCCCACATTATCTTCTCTATATAACAGTAAACATTATGCCTTCTGAAGATATTAAAATCGATAATTCTGCACACAACCGTTTAAAAATCACTGAAATATTTTATTCAC
This sequence comes from Thiohalomonadales bacterium, assembly GCA_048060815.1. Lineage (GTDB taxonomy): Bacteria > Pseudomonadota > Gammaproteobacteria > UBA6429 > Thiohalophilaceae > CAYQUC01. Next base: position 16,424 of record JBGMQW010000050.1, read on the forward strand.
TTCAAGGTGAATCTAATACTGTTGGTATTCCGACTGTATTTATACGCCTGACGGGCTGTCCACTACGATGTGTGTATTGTGACACCGAATACGCATTTCAGGGGGGGGAATGGCAGGAAATAGAGAATATTATTAAACAAATAAAAAAATATCCAACAAATTATATTACGGTTACTGGTGGTGAGCCCTTAGCCCAAAAAAATTGTATAAAATTATTAAAACAGCTTTGTGATTTAAATTATCAAGTCTCAATAGAAACAAGTGGCGCAATTGATGTGAGTGTTATTGATGCTCGGGTAGTAAAAGTCATTGATGTTAAAACGCCGGGTTCAGGTGAGAGTGATAAAAACCTGTATTCAAATTTTTCATTCTTATATTCAACTGACCAGCTTAAATTTGTACTATGTAATAAAGCAGATTATGATTGGGCAACGAAAATATTAGTAGAATATGAATTAAATGATCTATGCGAAATATTATTTTCGGCTTCTTTTCAGGAATTGCCAGCAACTGAATTAGCAAACTGGATTTTAGCTGATGGTTTAAATGTTCGATTTCAGCTACAACTTCATAAATTTCTATGGGGCAATGAACATGGCCGATAATGCAGTAATACTATTATCCGGTGGTTTAGACTCAGCAACTGTCCTGGCTCTCGCAAAAAAAGCAGGACATAATTGTTATGCAATTAGTTTTGATTATGGTCAACGACATCGATGTGAGCTCAATGCAGCAAAATGGGTAGCCAGTTCTCAGTCTGTCATAACGCACAAAATTTTTACTCTAAATTTGAATGAATTTGGTGGTTCAGCATTAACCGATGAATCGATCGAGGTACCAAAAAATGAATCATCTAACACAATAGTTTCCGATGAAATCCCGGTTACCTATGTTCCTGCACGTAATACCATCTTTTTGTCAATTGCACTTGGTTGGGCTGAAATTCTTAATGCTCAATATATCTATTTAGGTGTTAATTCTGTGGATTACTCTGGGTATCCTGACTGTCGGCCGGAATATATCGCAGCCTATTCTAAAATGGCCAATCTTGCGACCAAAGCTGCAGTAGAAGGACAGCTAATATCGATACAAACCCCGTTAATATCGTTAACCAAAGCTGAAATAATACGAATTGGTTTTGATATGGGTATAAATTATCGCCAAACAATCTCATGTTATGATCCAAGTGACTCTGGAGCAGCGTGTGGTTCCTGTGAATCATGTCGTTTACGCGCTGAGGGCTTTAAAGAAGCAGGAATTCACGATAATACTATATATAAGTAATTGATAATATTAGGTTATTATTTCATAGCTCACCAATCTCGATTTTTCTGTATAATGCATACATCAATTGCGCCAATATTTTGATGATTAACGAGTCTGGTGTGATTTTTTTTGAATTTTGTAAAATATTGAGGATTTACCATGTTATATGAAACTTTTGCCGAAGCCCAATGGGCACTTTTAATTAGCGCATTTTTGCTTTCTGCATTTATGGGGGCCGTGGTGACTAAAACGAATTTCTGTACCATGGGAGCGGTATCAGATTGGATTAATATCGGAGACATGGGGCGTTTGCGAGCATGGTTTCTGGCTTCTACAATAGCGATATTTGGCGTTATTATTTTTGAATCAGCAGGGTTATTTGAACTTGAATCGACATTGCCACCCTATCGTGGTTCTGAATTTCAATGGGGTCGTTACTTGTTAGGCGGAATATTGTTTGGCATTGGAATGACGTTTGCCAGCGGTTGCGGTAATAAAACCTTGATACGAATGGGAGGGGGGAACATTAAATCTGTTTTTGTGTTTGCCGTTATCGGAATCATTGCATATTTTATGGTTGATCCCTATAAAGAAATATTACCGGCAAATTGGTATGCATTATATTTTCAACCCTGGTTGGGGCAAGCTTCAATTTCGTTATCAACTGATCAGGATTTAGGCAGTATTATAGGCAAATGGTTTGGTGTTACAGGAATTAAGATGCGCTTGATTGTAGGCTCATTAATAGTAGCCGTAATGTTATTTATTATATTCCGTGCAGCTGATTTTAGAAAGAATTTTGATAACATTCTAGCAGGTGTTGTTATTGGTGGTGTGGTTATTGCTGCATGGTATATTACTTCAAATATTGCAGTAAATACCGAAGACGGTGCCCAAAGCTTAACAAGCTTTTACAGTGAATGGGACATGGTAATGGATTCTGATGCCGGTAAGCCTAAGAACGGTAGTACAAATTTACAAGCAACATCGTTTACTTTCATTAGTCCACTTGGGCAAACTTATGGTTATGCGCAGTCCGGATTTCAAAAGACATTTTTAACCTTCGGTATTATGTCGGTGTTCGGTGTAATTTTTGGAGCATTTTTATGGTCCATAATTACACGTGCATTTAGAATCGAATGGTTCGCATCAATTAAAGATTTTGTGATGCATATGATCGGAGCCACTCTAATGGGTTTTGGTGGCGTTCTAGGCTTAGGTTGTACTATTGGGCAGGGAATTACCGGTGTATCAACACTTGCGCTAGGATCCTTTCTTACTCTGGGAGGAATTATTCTGGGTAGTGCCATGACCATGAAAATGCAGTATTACAAGATGGTATATGAAGAAGAAGCAACCATAATGAAAACATTCATAACTTCCTTAGCCGATCTTAAATTAGTACCAAATAGTTTTAGAAAACTGGATGCCGTTTAAAAATAGTTAATCTAATTGATCTTCCTGGGCTTGTTATTCCCGGGAAGTTCGGTACAATTGCGCGCTTTGCTATACAAAGAAAGATCAAATGGGCCGTTAGCTCAGTCGGTAGAGCAGTTGGCTTTTAACCAATTGGTCGTGCGTTCGAATCGCACACGGCCCACCATTTTCTTTACTTATATTTTGTTTGTTTTCAAATCGTGAAAACAAGCCTTGATATTCAGTCAGAATCACTGAAAAGTTAGTTAGAATCTTAAATTTTTTACAGAAAACTCAGGAAGTAACCTACGTTCTTGGTGCGTGCAATATTTTATAGTTCCTTTAAATCCCAAAAATTTTAAAGACGATATTGCAGATTTAATGGCTTTAATTAATGTTGCATCTGTCGTTTCCAGACAAAGACTTTGAACAATATGTTTATCACCATTGTGGGATAACGTTATTTCATAAACAATTGAATTTAATGACATTTTAGTATCCAATCTCGAAACTAATAACTTAAATTAAAATTTTGTGGTTAAAGTCGCGTTTAATTTCTTTTTTATTTTCTTTAAATTCAGTTTGCCACTAACGTGTAATTTTTTCAAATAAATTATCATGGTATATCTTATTGAAATATATGAGAAATATAATAAAATCGATTAAATGGTTTAAATTATTCAGGTTATTTCACGTTTTAAACATAATCAATTTAGTTTTAGTTTAAGTTATGAATGCATAAAAATAAGGTTATATAGGAAAAGTGATATATTGA
>JBGMQW010000051.1:0-5700 GCA_048060815.1 Thiohalomonadales bacterium
TTTTAAAATAAAACACACTTTAATTTTATTTTTTAATGCATTTTTTTATGTGTAAAGCTAATAAAATACATTTTTTTTAATTTTTATCGGGGATATTACCGATTATTAAAGTTTTTTTTGTTTAAAAATTTACTAAATATGAATTTTTATCAATTTAAAACCGAAAATTTCTTAATTGAAGCTTGATGAGGACCAGAATTTTATATTTCACTGGAAAATATTTTGATTTTTATTAAAATTCTTATTTTTTGTCAGGTAAATCTTAAATTTAATGGAAAATTTCTTATTATTTATTTATTTCCAGGAAAAATGATGCATTTTCTATTTATCTTAATCAATTGAGGCTTAAAAATTTTAAATTTACGCCTAATGATGATGAAACGAAGTTAATTTTATCTGTTATTTACTAAAAATGACCATCTGTATAGTAATAATGCTGTTGAGTAAAAAAATTCTGTGGTTCGAAAGCAATATGATTGTATTTTTGTTACTAAATGACTTAATTTTAAGTAACGCTACAATCAGTGTGATATAAATAATGGTGGTTATAGGCAGCAGATAATGGATTAAAGCACTTAATAACTAATTATTGAGCGAAATAAATAAATTTTTTGGAATAATTTTAGTTTTTGGATGTTATTCGTTAAAATTTTAGGAAAATAATTGAATTGGTGAACAAAATTTTATTTTGAGAAAGATAGTAAATCTGACTTATCCACTTATTATCGAATTAATTTATGAAAAGTTTAATTAAAAACGAATTTAATTGGATTAATTTACAATTATGATTAATACGTATGAAAAAAGAGTCTGGTTTGGTACATTATTTTAGAGATAATAAGAACGTTCATTAAATAATTACCGGGTGTAATTAACCTCTGTAATTTATAAATTTCAGTGTTTAAGTATTTTCGAAAATATTGTTTACAATTCAACTTATTTTTTTACTTTTCTGCTGGCTATTTTATTGTTTCGTATCGTTGTTCATATAAAAATAAAAGAGTAATTTTATGTTTATTTCACTGTAGTTTTATTGTACAAATTAGGTATTAAAAATAAACTATCGCACTGCGGTTAACTATATGAATGTAAAAGGAATTTAATGAAGATTATCGTAGAATAAAGTACTTGTAACTACCTTAAAAAAGGTATATATATAGGTACTGATAAAATGGATTTTCTCATAAGAATAAGTAATACCGGATACTGGATCGTTGTAAAGGTATTGCAAATAATGAGGAGAACATCATGAAAAGGCATCGACCTGATATAATGCTTGTTCTTGCCATCTTTATTGGATTAGGTGTGATTGTGACAGGTTTTGCCCAAGAGTTTGAAGGTATGAATCAGGCTCTTATCGTTTCAATATTTCAAAAATAATCTAAATTGAATCTTCCTGATATAAGGTTTAAAGGGGGAAGGATTTTTAAAAAAGAATGGTAGTCGAACAATCTCGGTACCTGCTATGAAATCGTTTGAATTCATCGGGTACCGACATTATTTTTAGCTTTATTTCCGACATTTCCTAATCCAGTAGGTCTATTTACTCAATAATTGCCTTCAGTTAGTCCAAAACCAGAATTTTATTTTCTGAATGATCTAATTTCTTTATTCGTCACAACATAATCCAGAGGAATATCCCATTTTTCTGCTTTAATCTCTGAAACTTGCTGTTCCGCATACGCGACCCCCATTAATGGTGGTTTTTGCCACACTGTTCTATAACGTCGATATTGAAAGGTTTTATCATAATATCCTCCCCCCATTCCAATACGGTTACCATTTGCATCAAATGCAACAAGTGGCATTAATATTAGATCCAGGCGCCAGGATTTTGCCAGACGGGTTTCATGTTTATCTTCTGGCTCTGGTATACCATAACAATTATAAATCATCGGACTATCTGGTAAATAAAGTTGAAAGTTGAGTCTTGATTCAAATTTACGACCCAGTACCGGTAAGTAACAGTTTTTTCCCATTGCCCAGGCATAAGCGATTAATGCTGAAAGATCGGGTTCATTATCATTTGGGAGAAATAATGCAAAATTTTGGCATTTTTTAAATAATGTTGATTTAATAATGTTTTTTACAATTTGAGATGAAAATTTTTGTTGTACTGCAACAGGCATATTTTTGCGGGAAAAACGTATTTTTTGTCGTATTGCCTTATTATCCATAATCACGTTGTATTTATCTTTTACACCATATGGGGATTCTAATTTGTGGTGAAATAAAGAAGAAATAGGGAGGGCATACCCCACTATGCCGTGGCGGACCTTTATTCTTGAACCTGTAGGTTCAAGGGGGAGATCAGGACTGATAAATTAGGCTTTCCACTACGAGGCAGACTTGCACACATTATCAAAATATCACTCCCGGGTTAAAAAATTAAGGAACAAGAATTTCCCGGTCAGCTCACAAACATCACAGGGATGCCCATAAATCGTTACTTACAGTTCAAGTTCGCGTTGATTATTCAGAACTTGATCAATTTTTTCTTGCATAGTTTGTATGCGAGATTTTGTGCTACTTTTAATAGCATTTGTATTGGTTTCATTCGTACTACCAGAATGTGCAGAATTTTGAGTTAACAACTCATGAGCTATATTTAATCCCGCCATGACTGCAATTCGATCTGAACCAATAACCTTTCCACTTGCTCGTATTTCTCTCATACTCCTGTCAAGTAAACGTGCTGCTGATAGTAGCGCATTACGTTCTTCTTCTGGACAGGAGATTAAATATTCTTTATCCAGAATATTAACACTAACGCCCTTATCTGAACTATTATCGATCATTTTTTTATCCGGCATCTTCTATTGTTTTTAACCGAGTTATCATTTTTTCAACACGTTCTTTAGCCAGTTCAGTTTTTTTAATTAAATCGATTCTTTCTGATTCTAAAGCTGATTTATCTGTTTTTAAAGAACTATTCTCATTTTGCAATTTAGTAATAGTAGAAATGAGATCATCAATCTGTTGCTCAAGCTTATGTAATTCAATTTCTTCCATAACGACTAATAAATTATCTTTGTAGTTAAGTTAATTTTAATTGTAACCAAATTATGGACTAATCTGTACATTAATAATAGTAGCTAATTTTACCAGATTGCTATTTTATCAGTGTGATTTGAGTATAACTACTGACTAATATATTTCAGTTAGTATTTTTCACTTTAGATATCTGCACTTGCCTGTATCCAGTTGATTTATAGATAAATTCAAGGACTATAACATTACGGATTTGTTATTTATATCCATAGACTTAATATACTTTTGTAGCGGACAACTGATTAATCTAGGATAATGCCAGGGACGAGAATATTATGGACAAAATTCACATATTAAATGCTATTAAAATCAGGCAATTATCACATGGTTTATGAACAAGATTACGATTATTTAAGTGACTGCATTGAAAATTCCAGCTTGACAATGATGGTATCAGAATGTCATGGAAATGCCTGTGGGGTGTTATGTTCTCAAATAGCAATGAATGCAAATGACTGGTTTAATGGTTTGATTTCCGGTGAGGAGGTAACTGTTGATCAAATAGAATTATTATCGGATCTACTAAAACATTTGTATCAAACAACTGAGTCACTTCTTTATAATATTGATTTTGAATTTGAATTATTTTTACCTGATGATGAAACAAAAATACGTGATAGATTAGATGCTTTAGGTGAGTGGTGTTCCGGATTTTTACTTGGATTATCCGCTGGCGGGATCACAGATTTAAAATCATTGCCTGAGGAAATATCCGCTTTTGTAAAAGATTGTCTGGAAATTGCCCGTGTAGGCAATTCTGAATTAAACAATTCGGAAGATGATGAAACTTCATATACTGAATTAGTTGAATATGTTCGAATGGGTGTAATTACATTGTTTGAAGAAATTTATCAATTAAAAAATAAAAATTCTAATTTAAATAAACCAACAACGCACTAAATAGTTGAATAGTTATGCCGGAAAATTCTGATTACAAAAAAAGACGTGAAGACATGAAACATATGATGGGCAAAGGAGCTATTGCTATCTTACCAGCATGTCCTGTTAAAATTCGAAATCGTGATGCTGAATATGATTATCGACCGGATAGTGATTTTTATTATCTATCTGGTTTTCCTGAACCTGAAGCTGTATTGGTTTTAGTTCCTGGTCGCGAGCATGGTGAATATATTTTATTTTGTCGTGAACGTAATCCAAAAACGACAACATGGACAGGTGAAGTAGCAGGACAGGAAGGTGCGGTTGACAAATTTGAAGCCGATGATTCATTTCCAATAGAAGATCTTGACGATATACTACCAGGGCTTTTAGAAGGTATTGAACGTGTTTATTATACTATGGGCAATTATCCTGATTTTGATAAGCAACTGATTGGTTGGGTCAACGGTCTAAAAACACAGGCTCGATCTGGTGTTCATACTCCGGGAGAATTTATTGCTCTGGATCATTTCCTTCATGAATTGCGTTTATTTAAAAGCCCGGGAGAACAAAAATTAATGCGTCAAGCGGCTAAAATATCGTGCAAAGCACATAAACAAGCAATGAAAGTGTGCCAACCCGGAAAATTTGAATATCAACTCGAAGCTGAATTAATACATCAGTTTATGAAACACGGCGCACGTCACAGTGCCTACACTTCGATTGTTGGTGGTGGTGCCAATGGAGTTGTTTTACATTACGTTAATAATGATGCTGAACTAAAAGATAATGAATTGGTGTTAATCGATGCAGGTGCTGAGTATGGCTATTATGCAGCCGATATCACACGTACTTTTCCTATAAACGGTGAATTTACAAAAGATCAACGTACTCTGTATGAGATAGTGCTAAAAGCACAAAATGCCGCTATCGAACAAGTACAGGTAGGTAATCACTGGAATGATCCTCATCTTGCAGCAGTCAAAGTTATTACAAAAGGATTATTATCATTAGGTATTTTGTCGGGTGAATTATCTAAACTAGTTAAAGAAGAAGCTTATAAGCCTTATTATATGCATCGAACCGGACACTGGCTTGGAATGGATGTGCATGATGTTGGTGATTATAAAGTTGATGATCAATGGCGCCTTCTTGAAAAAGGCATGGTTTTGACTGTTGAGCCAGGGCTTTATATAGCAGCAAATAGTGATTGTGATAAACGCTGGTGGAATATTGGAATTCGAATTGAAGATGATGTTTTGGTAACTAAAAATGGACCGGATGTGCTGAGTAAAGATGCACCAAAAGATCCGGATGAAATTGAATCACTTATGGCGACAAATTTAAATTGATGAGTAAGAAAATTAAAAGTCCAGACATAGATAAACATACTGATTATGATATTCTCATTATTGGTGGTGGTTTAGTTGGTGGTTCATTAGCCTGTGCCTTTCAAAATTCTTCAATTCGTATTGCCGTCATTGAGGCAGTGCCTTTTAATTCAACACAACAACCAAGTTTTGATTCCAGAACAGTAGCATTGTCCTATGGCGCAAAACAAATTTTTCAATCGATGGATTTATGGTCAGATATAGAAACTTTAGGTGTTGCCGCAATAAAAGATATCCACGTATCTGATCGGGGTCATATTGGTGTTACGCATTTATCCAGCGAACGATATTTGAATAATAGTGCTAAAATTGATGCGCTGGGTTATGTGGTAGAAAATCGAATTATTGGAGAGGTAATCAATCAGCGATTATTAGACAC
>JBGMQW010000051.1:5800-11120 GCA_048060815.1 Thiohalomonadales bacterium
ATGTGGTAGAAAATCGAATTATTGGAGAGGTAATCAATCAGCGATTATTAGACACTAATAGTAGTAATAATGTTACTTATATATGTCCTGCAACACTTACGAAATTAGATTTTTCTCCATCATTTGTTACAGCCCAATATCAAATTAATAATACCAAACATTCAATCAAGGCCAGTGTTGTAATCGCTGCCGATGGTGGAAATTCAAAGGTTCGTGAAATAACCAATACTAAAATAAGCAAACGTGATTATCAACAATGCGCAATTATTGCCAATGTTGCAATGGAACTGGATCATCACAATGTTGCTTTTGAACGTTTCACCAACACCGGGCCTTTTGCAATGTTGCCAACAACAGTTGATCCCGAAGGACGAAACAATCGTTGTTCAATGGTTTGGACTATACGAGCCGATCAACAACAAGAAATGAGTGAATTAAATGATGCTGAGTTTATTAAGCGTCTTGAAATCCGGTTTGGTAAACGTTTAGGTCATGTGTTGAAAATTGGTGAACGTTTTATTTATCCGTTATCATTAATTCGTATGCGCGATTTTGTACAACCAAGGTTAGTTTTTATTGGTAATGCTGCTCACACCTTACATCCTGTTGCAGGACAGGGGTTTAACCTGGGGTTACGCGATGTTGCTGTTATTTCAGAGGTATTAACCGATGCTTTGTTTAATGGAGATGATCCGGGCAATTTACAAGTATTAAATGTATATTTAAAGTGGCGTTTAAGCGATCATCGACAAGCAGCTTTGATTACTGATAGTCTGGTTAAAATTTTTAGTTCTGATTTTACACCAATTGTTATTGCTCGCAATCTTGGTTTAATGGCAATCGAATTTTTTCCACCGCTTAAAAAAATATTAACCCGCAACGCAATTGGTTTAGCTGGTAAATTACCAAAGCTGGCAAGACGAATAAAATTATGAGTCATACAGACACAAATTTTGACATTGTAATTGTAGGTGGTGGTATTGTCGGTGTTACTCTGGCGTGTTCGCTTGCTACCTTATTCAAAGCTTCAAATACCGAGATCAAAATTGCATTGTTAGAAGCACGTGAAGTCAAGTTTGAAAAAATACTCAAAAATAAATTTGATATTCGGGTTAGTGCTATTACACGCGCAAGTCAACGTGTTTTCACAGATATTGATGTTTGGTCAATCATTGAAACCAAGCGACTTTGTCAGTTTACCGATATGTTTGTTTGGGATGATACCGGTGTCGGTGAAATTCAGTTTGATAGCGCTGATATTGGTGAACCATATTTAGGAAATATTATTGAAAATACCGTGATTCTGTCATCTTTGTATGAGCGATTATCAAGTTTTGAAAACATATCACTAATATGTCCCGCTAAAATTAAAAACATAATTTACCTGAATGATCGAGCTGAAATTAAGTTACAAGATAATTCTTCTTTATCCACCAGCCTGGTTATTGCAGCCGATGGTAGTTTATCATGGGTACGCCAACAAGCGGATATTATAGTTCGTGGTTGGGATTATCCTCAAGATGCACTGGTAACCTGGGTTAAAACTGAAAAATCCCACCAGCATACTGCATGGCAACGTTTTATGCCGGATGGCCCTCTGGCATTTTTGCCTTTACAAAATGGTTTTAGTTCAATTGTATGGTCATCAACACCTGAGCATATACAACAATTGTTACAATTTTCAGACGAGGAGTTTCGCTCGGTTTTAACAAAAGCTTTTTCAAGTAGATTAGGACAGGTAGTCGAGAATGGGCCCAGAGCACGTTTTCCATTACGGTATTTTGTAGCTGAACATTATATTAAACCACGTCTGGCACTCATTGGTGATGCGGCTCACACAATGCACCCCTTGGCAGGTCAGGGCGTTAACGTAGGAATTCAGGATGTGGCCGCTTTGTCCGGGATTTTGCTCGAGGCAAAGTTACAGAAAAAAGATTTAGGTTCAACTGCAATACTACGTCGTTACGAACGTTCTCGCCGCGCTGAAAATACACCAATGCTCGCAACTGTAAATGGTTTTCAACGACTGTTCAGTAGTAATGATCCGGCACTTACCTGGGCAAGAAATACCGGAATGAAATTAACTCAAAATATCCCGATGTTGAAAAACCGGATAATGCGTCAGGCTATGGGATTGTAATTTTTAGCCGCAAAGACCCAAAGAACGCAAATGGAAACATAACAAAATCGAAGCCATTCCTTCTCCCTTTGGGAGAAGGCCAGGATGAGGGATAAAATAAACCCTCTCTCCAGCGGCTAAATTCTAATGACTTTAAATCTACTTCAACAAAAACCTCATTTTCCATCAGAAATCTAACATTATTAATAACTTAAACAGAATAGTAATTGCAATTCTTAATGATAATGATTATCATTAACAAGTAATTTATTTTAACTTTAATATATAGGTATTATTTGTGATTTTTTTAAAATATTCCAAAATCTCCAGTTTTGTTGTAATTACTGGACTTTTATTGATAGTAGGTACTAACATATTAGCAGCTGATCTTGTTATATATTCAGGTCGCAGTGATAAATTTATAAAACCCGTGATTAAAAGCTTTACCGAAAAAACCGGTATTAAGGTTATTTTGCATAGTGGTAAATCAACTGCTTTGTTAAATAAACTCAAGGTTGAAGGAGATCGAAGCCAGGCTGATTTATATATAAGCAATGATGCCGGTAATTTACAAAAGGGTAGTGATCTTAAACTATTTGTACCCTTACCATCATCTATCGCTGAGAAAGTTCCTGCGAAATTCCGTGGTAAGTTAAATGATTGGTTGGGGTTATCAGCGCGAGCCAGAGTCCTGGTCGTTAACACCAAGGCTAAAATGGAACCTGTTGATTCGGTATTTGATTTAGCTGAACCACGATTTGCAGGAAAGCTAGCTATAACTCACAGTAGTAATGAAAGTTATATTGCAGGTACTACCGTGTATCTACTTTCAGCTGGTGAATCAAAAACACGAGAATGGTTACAAGGTATGAAAAAAAATGCCGATGGTAAAGTTTTTAACAAACATTCAAAAATTGTAAAAGCGGTCGCCAAAGGACAGAAATACATTGGTTTGGTCAATCATTATTATATTTACCGTCACCTCGATAAACATCCGGACGCACCAATAAAAATCGTTATTCCAGATCAAGGCGACCAAGGGATGGGGATAGCCTGGAATGTTGCTGGTATTGCACTTACTAAAGCCAGTAAGCAAAAGTCCAATGCGAAAAAATTAATTGAATTTTTATTATCAGACGCTGGTCAAAAGCAATTTGCTGAAGTAAATCGTGAATATCCTGTTCGAAGCGATGTAGCCGCAGCGCCAATGATTCCGGCAATTAAAAATATAAAAGTTAGCGATGTTGCAATGAGTGAGTTGGGTACGCAACGTGATCGTACTATTGATTTGATTGAATCGGTTGGAATGCCTTAATTTTATTTAAGATATCAAGCGCAGAATACACAGAGGCGCGAATCGAAAAAAATATTTTTTTGTAGAAAAATCTCTGCGAACCTCTGCGTTCTCTGCGGTTCAAAAAATTATAATACTATAAATAAAGTTAAGTAAATGAACCAACAAATAGTTTATCCATTTGTAGATAATTTATTGTCTTTGATTCATCGCATGCAACGGATGTGCCCATCATCACGTGCTATTTTATCTATGCTGGTAGTTAGTATTGCATCTATACCATTGATATTTGTTATTGATAGTAGTTTACAGTTAACATTTGAAAAATGGTTGAATTTATGGAATACACGCTTATTTGGTTTAATGTGGAATACCTTATCATTAGCGACTCTGGTAGCAATTGGATCATTAATACTCGGTGTTTCAACAGCCTGGATATTAGTTCGGCGTGAGTTTTTTGGTCGTCGAATCGCGATGTGGTTATTGATATTGCCGCTGACTATTCCGACTTATGTTTTTTCATATATCTATACCAACCTGTTAGATGATGATGGCTGGCTTAATTTATTTTGGAAATTTTTCTTTGGTGAAAATTCAATACCCCCTGATCTGTATAATATCTTTGGTGTTGCTTATGTTTTGACTCTAGCCGGTTTTTCTTATGTGTTCTTGTTAGTCCATGATGCTTTAACCCGAACTAAACAAAATCTGGAAGAAGCTGCACAAATACAATGTGCATCGAAATGGAAAATATTTTTTAGAATTAATTTGCCATTACTGCGCCCGGCCATAGCTGCAAGTATGGCGATGGTTGTATTACATGTATTGTCTGATTTTGGTGCAGTTAGTACACTTCGTTTTCAAACATTTACATTGAGTATTTTTAATCAAATGAACGGTCGATTTGATTACAATGCAGCGGCAGGTTTGAGTTTGGTTTTAGTGTCATTAAGCTTAAGCTTTTTAATTTTAGAACGTTTTTTTCGTTCAAGACAACGTTATTTTTCTGGTAGTCAATCAAGGACGATTAAACGTAAGCCAGTGACAAAACTTGAACTAATTGTTATCTGGTGTTGGTTAGGTGGAATTAGTTTATTTTCATTTTTTCTACCACTGGCATGGATGATCAATTGGAGTATTGAGTCATGGTCACAGGGTTTGATCAATGTTGAGTTCTGGTCCTATGTTGGTAATTCATTAAGTATTAGTTTAATGACAGCCTTTGCGGCAGTGTTTTTAGCGTTACCTATAGCACTTTATCATGCACGTAAACGAAACCTGTTAAGCCAAACCTATATTCAACTATCGAGCGTTGGTTTTGTATTACCCGGTCCAGTGATTGCTCTGGGAATATTAACTTTTGTTCTCGCATGGTTAGAGCCTTTATATGGTGGCATGATGGCACTGGTGTTCGCGATGGTGATTCGGTTCTTACCCTTAGCCGTACAGTCACAAGAATCAGCTGCTCAACAAATTACTCCAAATCTTGAATTAGCAGGACGAAGCTTAGGTGCAGGTTCCTGGGAAAACCTGTGGCGCGTAATTATACCGTCAATACGGGGTGGTATGTTTACTGCCTGGGTACTGGTTTTTATCGATACCCTGAAAGAACTCCCTGCTACTATTATTTTACGGCCAATTGGTTTTGATACCCTACCGGTCAGAATCTGGATTGAAGCCAGTGAAGAAATGCTCGAACTTGCAGCACCGGCTGCATTGTTGTTAGTTATTTGTACATTGCCGGTTTTGTGGTTTTTACTCAAACCAATGCAAAATCTGAAAAGATAGCCGTAAAGAAAAAATAAGTTATACAGTTTTATTCGTATTTAGTAAGACCTTGAACCGCCGAGAACGCAGGGGTTTTATATTAGGTTAAATGTTTAATTACTTCTCTGCGTACCCCTGCG
>JBGMQW010000051.1:11130-19355 GCA_048060815.1 Thiohalomonadales bacterium
TTTAACCGCAGAGAACGCAGGGGTACGCAGAGAAGTAATTTAACCTAATATAAAACCCCTGCGTTCTCGGCCGTTCAAGGTCATACAAATATGAATAAAACTGTATAAATTATTTTTTCTTTGCGCCCTTTGCGCCTTTGCGGCTAAAAAAATTATGATTAGCTTGGAAAGTGAATAACACTCTAGTAAAATACCCAGTTCGACCTCAAGATAGATGGGAGAGTTCTTACCTGATTTACTATAACTTGCTGATATTGCTGGCATTTTAGTATGTTGTTTTTGGTAAACAGTGCAAGACGCCGAAGGCGCAATCCGCCCGGAATCGCTCAGGCAAACGGACCATTTATTTTTAAGAAAAGGGCTAATTCGTCGCTTTACTTAACGTCGACTCTGGAGAGCGATCATCCTGGATGATCCACCGACGGGTTAATACTCTCAGGTACTAGGACAGAGGGGCGGCAGATGACATTAATCTGTTGTTTTCCTTTTTATTTAGTATTGATATATTGAGAATTAATCATCATGACCAGCAACAATCGAATTATTCCTGTTTTTGACCATTCGGCAACCCCGAATCCGTCGCGTATGCCTGCCTGGATTCGACAGCGTATTGGCGGTGGAGTTGTATTTGACGCGACTGCACGTGTGGTAAAAGATCATCAATTAAATACCGTCTGTGAAGAGGCGAGTTGTCCTAATCGAGGAGAATGTTGGAGCAGGGGTACGGCAACATTTATGTTACTGGGTGAAACATGCACACGGGCGTGTGGATTTTGTAATGTCAAAACCGGAAAACCGGAATGGTTTGATGAAGATGAGCCACGTCGAATTGCCGATGCGGTGTTGAAAATGGCGTTAGATTATGTGGTATTAACTTCAGTAAATCGTGATGATATGGACGATGGAGGCGCAGGAATTTTTGCGCAAACTATTATTGCGCTACGTAAGCTAATTCCAGATTTAGGAATTGAATTATTAACACCCGATTTCCATCAAGTTGAGATTCAAGCCATTCAAGTCATTATTGAGGCTTTAGAAAAAGTACCAAGCGCAAAACGATCTAAAACCCAGATGGTTTGGGGTCACAATATTGAAACCGTACCACGCTTATATCGACTAGCACGAAAAGGTTCTGATTATTCACGTTCTTTAGATCTACTGGAAAAAATTGCTGCTATTAAAGCAGTTGAAGCTAAATCAGCAATAATGCTGGGGCTTGGCGAGTCACAAGAAGAAGTCCTTCAGGTACTTGGAGATTTACGGAATATTGGTGTGCAACGCGTTTCGATGGGGCAATATTTACGACCTACGCGTTATCACTTACCAGTTGATCGATATTTGCTGCCTGAAGAATTTGAAAATTATGAAAAAATCGCATTAGACATGGGTTTTGATTGGGTTAAATGTGGTCCCTTGGTTCGATCTTCATATCATGCCGAAGAAATACAAAAATAATTATTTTTTTGATGCCTATTATTAATATTTAAATTTCAAAAGAGAGTAAGTATGATACAAAAAACATCTTTATATGAGACTCATGTTGCATTGAATGCAAAAATTGTCGATTTTGGTGGTTGGAATATGCCGCTGCATTATGGTTCACAAATTGATGAACACCATATTATCCGGAAAGATGCTGGAATGTTTGACGTCTCACATATGACGGTACTGGATTTAAAAGGTGCTCGAGTTCGAGATTTTTTAAAATATTTACTTGCAAATAATGTAGATCGTTTACAAACAAATGGTAAAGCATTATATAGTTGCATGTTGAATGAAAAGGGCGGAATTATTGATGACTTGATTGTTTATTTTATGGACGAAAGCTGGTTTCGGGTTGTTGTTAATGCGTCTACACGAGATAAAGATATTAGCTGGATAACAAAGCATGCTACTAAATACTCAGTTGAAGTTAATGAGCAAAACGATTTGGCAATGTTAGCAATACAAGGACCAACTGCTCGCGCCAAGGTGCACACTGTTCTGGCTGAACACGTTAAAAGTCTGGAAGATTTGGGACAGTTTTTTGCAGTGCAGGTGGACGATATGTTTATTGCCCGTACCGGATATACTGGTGAAGATGGGTATGAAATTATTTTACCTAATGATCAGGTTGTTGAGTTTTGGAATAAATTACAAGCTGCTAATGTTTTACCATGTGGTTTAGGGGCTCGGGATACATTACGTCTGGAAGCTGGTATGAGTTTGTATGGCACTGATATGACTGAAGATACTTCACCGTTAATTTCAGGCCTAAGCTGGACTGTTGCATGGGAGCCAAAGGAGCGAAACTTTATTGGTCGAGCTGCATTAGAGAATGAAAAAAATAAAGGCGTTAATCAGAAACAGATAGGACTGGTATTAATGTCAAAAGGTGTCTTGAGAAATCATCTTAAAGTATTTAACCAGGGCCTGGAATGCGGCGAAATAACCAGTGGCAGTTTTTCACCAACATTAGGTAAAGCGATTGCACTTGCTCGTGTCAGTAAAGACGTTGTTGATCAGTGTAGTATTGAGATTCGAGGTAAATTAGTTGACGCACAGGTAGTTAAAGCACCATTTGTGCGTCATGGTAAGGCATGTATTAAGTTATAATATATAAAGAAATTTAAGTACGCGTAGACATTTTAAGGGGTGACATTATGAGCGATATACCTAAAGAGTTATTTTATACAAAAACACATGAATGGGTAAAACAAAATGATGATGGAACGGTGAGTGTTGGTATTACTGATCATGCTCAAGGTTTATTAGGTGATATTGTTTTTGTTGAAGTTCCTGAAGTTGGAGCACAATTTATTTCGGGTGATGATTGTGCTGTTGTTGAATCTGTAAAAGCAGCGTCTGATATTTACTGTCCTGTTGCTGGTGAAGTAACTGCAATAAATGAAAAGCTGGAAGATAGTCCTGAGACTATAAACAATGATGCTTATCATGATGGTTGGATTTTCACTTTAAGACCTGAAGATGATGGTGAAATAGAATCTTTACTGGATTCAATTGCCTATCAGGATTTAGCTGAATCAGAAGAACATTAACAGGAACGTAAGATGCCGTTTATTCCGCATACACAAGAAGATATTCGTGAGATGTTATCTGCCATTGGGGTTGATAAGATTGAAAATTTATTTGATGAAATACCAGCTAATCTACGTAGTGATGATTTAACAAATGTACCCGATGCATTAAATGAAATGCAAGTAACACAATTAATGCATTTACGTGCAAACGAGGATGCAAATACATGTTGTTTCATTGGTGCAGGTGCTTATGACCATCATATACCTGCTGCAGTTTGGGAATTGACTACGAGAGGCGAATTTTATAGCGCTTATACACCTTATCAAGCAGAAGCGAGTCAGGGTACTCTACAATTGCTTTATGAATACCAGACTATGATGACAGCTTTAACTGACATGGATGTGTCTAACGCTTCTTTATATGATGGAGCAAGTGGTTTGGCTGAAGCAGTATTAATGGCTGTACGTGCAAATCGAAAATCAAAATCTAAAAGAATTTTAATGCCACGCACAGTGCATCCACTTTATCGTAAAGTTGCAAAAACAATCGTACAAAATCAGGGAATCACACTTGAAGAAGTCAACTTTGATATAACAACCGGTGTTATTGATTTTACCAATTTACCTTCTGAACCTGGTGATTTTGCAGCGTTGGTCATTCCTCAGCCAAATTTTTTCGGTTCTCTGGAAGATGTAGATACTTTAACAGATTGGGCTCATGAACATAAAGCATTGGTTATTGCGGTAGTAAATCCACTGTCACTTGCCATTTTAAAACCACCCGGTCGGTGGGGTGAAACTGGTGCAGATATTGTGTGCGGTGAAGGTCAACCCTTAGGGGCGCCACTGTCATCCGGTGGTCCTTACTTTGGCTTTATGTGTTGTAAACAAGTTTATGTCAGGCAAATGCCCGGTCGAATTATCGGTCGGACAGTCGATTTAGACGGCAAACAAGGATTTACTTTAACTTTACAAGCTCGTGAGCAACATATTCGGCGTTCCAAAGCGACATCGAATATTTGTACCAATCAGGGTTTACTGGTTACGGCAGCTACTATTCACATGGCTTTACTTGGCCCGCAAGGACTAGAGAAAGTTGCTGCTGCGTGCCATTTCAATACACTTTCTCTAATTAAAAAATTATCTGCTATTAACGGTGTAAGTAAAAAATTTGATAGTGCACTCTTTCATGAAGCGGTTTTAAAATTTGATTTACCACTCGTTGATGTGACAAAAGCTTTATCTGTACAAGGTATCGTTGCAGGTTATGATTTAACAGAAGAATATCCTGAATTAGAAAATTGTTTATTAGTTTGTGCGACAGAAAAACGAACAAATGAAGAAATAAATAACTATGCAAATAATCTGGAACGAATTTTAGGTCGCCTGGTTACGCCGGACTGTCCTGTGGCACCCAAAATGAAATAAAATACTAGAATGATTCTGGTAACGACTCAATTCCAAAAATAAAGGAGAATAATCATGACAGCAATAACACTTGAAGGTAAAACTATTAATACCAGCGGTGAACTACCGGCAGTGGGAACTAACGCACCTGACTTTCATTTAACTACGGTAGAATTAAATGATATAAATTTAACTGAATTTAACGGGAAACGAAAAATATTAAATATTGTTCCGAGTATTGATACCGGGGTATGCGCAGAATCCACTAAAAAATTTAATGCTGCAGCTGACACTATAGATAATGTACAAATTTTTACAATTTCAGCAGATTTACCTTTTGCTTTAAATCGATTTTTTCAGGCAGAAAAAATCGAAAATGTGATGCCATTATCAATGATGCGCAGTCGAAATTTTGCAAAAGATTATGGTGTTTTAATTCAAGATGGGCCTTTAGCTGGAGTTACTGCTCGCGCCATTGTTGTGCTGGATGAAGATAATAAAGTTTTATATACCGAACAAGTGCCCGAAATTACGCAAGCACCCGATTATGATAAAGCGATTGCAGTATTATCATAACCAAATAAATTTTTTGACTAATGTAATAAAATTCAAAGTACTTATAGTGAGACAAATAAATGTTAATTTTTGAACATTCGAAAACTGGAAGAGAAAACTCTTCACAAGCACCACATGAATATGCAGAAATTGAAGGTATTCCAGACAAATTTTTACGAAAAACACGGGCATCATTACCCGAAGTTTCGGAAATGCAGGCTGTTCGACATTATACGCGTTTATCACAACTTAATTTTTCAATTGATACCCAATTTTATCCGCTGGGTTCTTGTACTATGAAATATAATCCACGTGCATGTAATACACTGGCTATGTTACCGGGATTTTTGTCTCGTCATCCTTTGGGTTCTGAAAATTTGGGACAAGGCTTCATGTCCTGTATGTTTGATCTACAGGAAATATTAAAAAATGTAACCGGTATGAGTGAAGTATCTTTAGCGCCAATGGCTGGTGCACAGGGTGAGTTTGCTGGAATGGCGATGATTCGTGCGTATCATGATTTTAATAAAGATACTGAACGTAGTGAAGTTTTAATTCCGGATGCAGCGCATGGTACGAATCCTGCTACAGCAACCATGTGTGGTTATAAAGTTAAGGAAATACCTACAGATGAAAATGGTGATGTTGATCTAGTTGCGCTTAAAGATGCTGTCGGGCCTCATACTGCGGGTATCATGTTAACGAATCCTTCAACACTTGGTGTTTTTGAAAGAGAAATAAAACAAATTGCAGAGATTGTACATAAAGTCGGAGGTTTACTTTATTACGATGGAGCAAATTTAAATGCGATATTAGGTAAAGTTAAACCGGGGGATATGGGATTTGATGTTATTCACATGAATCTCCATAAAACATTTTCGACTCCTCATGGCGGTGGTGGTCCGGGTGCTGGTCCCGTTGGTGTGAGTGAGCGATTAATTCCTTATTTGCCGATTCCAATGCTTGGAAAAAGTGAAAGTACCTATTATTGGAAAACAGAAAAATCCTGCCCGCAATCAATCGGACGATTATCTACGTTCATGGGAAATGCCGGGGTATTGTTACGCGCTTATATTTATGCTCGTTTATTGGGTCATGAAGGCATGCACCGGGTCTCCGAATTTGCAACTTTAAATGCCAACTACATGATGGTGAAATTAAAAGATGCCGGATTTGATATGGCTTTTGATAATCGCCGGGCTACGCATGAATTTATATTGACCTTAAAACGTCAGGCAAATGATGCCGGAACAACTGCGATGGATTATGCAAAACGATTGCTGGATTATGGTTTTCATGCCCCAACGACTTACTTTCCGTTATTAGTTGCGGAGTGTTTGTTAATTGAACCTACTGAGACAGAAACTAAAGATGAGCTTGATGGTTTTATTGACGCAATGATTTCAATTAGCAAAGAAGCAAATGATAATTCGGATAAATTAAAAAATGCACCTTATACATTACCTGTTCGACGCCTGGATGATGTAAAGGCAGCAAGAGATCTTGATTTGAGTTGGAAAAAATAGATGGTTATCTCTATATGAAACCTGGTAAAAAAGGCATTAAACGAATTATCAATGCGACGGGTTATTCCTTATTAGGTTTGGTTGCAACATATAAAAATGAAGCAGCATTTAGACAAGAACTATGGTTAGCAATTGTTTTAACACCAATTGCAATTTACCTGGGTAACACTGGTATCGAACGTGCTATGTTACTTGGTAGTTTAATCCTGGTATTAATAGTAGAGTTATTGAATTCAGCTATTGAAGCTGTGGTTGATAGAATTGGAAATGAGTTTCATGAGTTATCGGGACGTGCTAAGGACATTGGTTCGGCTGCGGTAATGCTAAGTTTATTAAATCTGGTTGTGGTTTGGGGATTTATACTATGGCACGTAAAACTCATTTAATCTTAAATCTGAATTTCACAGTCTAATCCTTCTTTATGAGATTAGACTGCGGAATTCAGGTTAAATAAAAAAACAGGAAATTTATATGTCAGCATTAATTTGTGGTTCATTCGCATACGATACTATTATGGTTTTCCATGATAAATTTAAAAATCATATCCTTCCAGATAAAGTTCATATGTTAAATGTATCCTTCCTGGTACCCGAGATGCGACGTGAATTTGGAGGTTGTGCAGGTAATATTGCATTTAATTTAAAATTACTGGGTGCCGAGCCTTATCCGATGGGAACTATTGGTCGTGATTTTGAGCCATACCGGGAATGGATGACAAAATTCGGAATTAGTGATAAGTATTTAAAACAAGTTGAGTCTTATACTGCCCAGGCATTTATTACAACAGATGAAGATGACAATCAAATCACTGCATTTCATCCAGGAGCAATGAATTATGCACATGAAAATCAGATACCTAAATCAGATGGCATTAAAATTGGCATAGTTGCACCTGATGGTCGCGATGGTATGTTACAACATGCAACACAATTTGCAGATGCTAATATACCTTTTATTTTTGATCCCGGGCAGGGTCTGCCAATGTTTGATGGCACAGAATTATTATCGTTTATCGAAAAAGCTACATGGGTGGCAGTTAATGAATATGAGTCAAAAATGTTAGAAGAACGAACTGGAAAGTCACACCATGAAATTGCCGAGATGGTTGATGCATTAATAATCACTAAAGGTGCAAATGGTTCACTGATTTATACTAAAGATCATCGATATGATATTCCGACAGCGAGTGCCAGTAGTATAAATGATCCTACCGGATGTGGAGATGCTTATCGTGCAGGGTTGTTATATGGTATTTTACAAGATCTGGATTGGAAAATTACGGGACGTATTGCAGCTTTGATGGGAGCAATAAAAATTGAATCACATGGAACTCAAAATCATGCATTTGTAATGGATGAATTCAAACAACGTTTTGAAAAAGAATTCGGACTAAATTTTTAATAATCAAAAATGGAATTAATTTAAGTTAATGGGCATAATAAAGACAATTCACATTGCAATGGCATTTCTCAGTATCTCGGGTTTTATCATCAGAGGCATCTGGATGATGCAGCAATCTGACAATTTAAAGGAAAAGTGGGTAAAGGTATTACCACACATTATTGATACTTTTTTATTACTAAGCGCTTTGATTTTGGCAATAAATTTATCGATAAATCCATTAGAACAATATTGGTTAATGAGTAAAATTATTGCTTTATTTGTGTATATTGGTTTGGGTATGGTCGCACTAAGATTTGGAAAAACTTTATTGCAG
>JBGMQW010000052.1:0-19045 GCA_048060815.1 Thiohalomonadales bacterium
GTTCATTTTCTCTTACTCGTACATCAGGCATCTTGTTGTCAGTCCTCGACTGTTAGCGAATCAAATTATTGGAACGCGCAATTTTACTGCCCGGTATCATCAATTGCAAAGGATCGTTATGATTTTCTGTTAAATAATACAAATAAAGACCAAAAATACCCATTTTGGGTGATTCGGCTGATTAAATACTGAATTTCTGGATTAAACCAATAAATTTAAGATAATTTCGACTATGTTTCAGTGCACGGCAGGAACTGGACATTTTGCTTTATGATTGCAAATTTAACCTGATTTTTGACTGTGGTTTGTATATTAGTTGTTTATAAATCGGTAAAGTTGGGTAATAACATAATTATAAATTAATATAGTAAACAATAATGATAGTTTTAGGGTTAGAAACATCGTGTGATGAAACGGGTGCAGCGATTTATGATAGTGATGAGGGATTATTGTCTCATTCACTTCACAGTCAAATCGATATCCATGCTGAATTTGGTGGCGTAGTTCCAGAGTTAGCATCTCGCGATCATATTCGGAAATGCATTCCAATGATTGAGTCGGTATTACAACAAGCATCACTGAGCAAACACGATCTTGATGCGATTGCATATACCGGTGGCCCAGGATTACAGGGAGCATTATTAGTCGGTGCAGCAGTTGGACGGAGTTTGGCTTTTGGTTTAAATATCCCGGCACTCGCGGTACACCATATGGAAGGGCACTTATTAGCACCAATGCTGGAAGAACCTGCTCCGGAATTTCCATTTCTTGCTTTATTAGTATCGGGTGGTCATACCCAACTAGTTCATGTTGAAGGCCTGGGTGAATATAAATTGTTGGGTGAATCGCTCGATGATGCGGTAGGTGAGGCTTTTGATAAAACAGCAAAATTACTGGGTTTACCCTATCCGGGCGGGCCGGAACTTGCCAAACTAGCACAACAAGGTACAGCAGGCAGGTTTAAATTTCCACGTCCGATGACCGATCGACCCGGTTTGGAATTTAGTTTTAGTGGATTAAAAACATTTGCGATGAATACCATTAATAAAGAATGTCAGAAGCTAAATGATGAAAAAGCACAACAACAATGTCATGCTGATATTGCACGGGCATTTGAAGATGCGGTTGTTGCAACGATGGTCATCAAATGTCGCCGGGCATTAGAGCAAACGAAATTAAACCGTTTGGTTGTTGCTGGTGGGGTAAGTGCTAACCAACAATTGCGTAAAACCTTAAAACACATGATGGAATCACAATCGGGAGAAGTGTTTTTTCCGAGGCCATTATTTTGTACTGATAATGGTGCGATGATTGCTTATGCTGGATGTTTACGCTTGATGACTGGAGAAAAACAAGATTTAACTTTTTCAACTAAAGCACGATGGCCTTTGACTAATCTTTCGAATTAATTTTGTAACTTTAAAAATTATT
This sequence comes from Thiohalomonadales bacterium, assembly GCA_048060815.1. Taxonomy (GTDB): domain Bacteria; phylum Pseudomonadota; class Gammaproteobacteria; order UBA6429; family Thiohalophilaceae; genus CAYQUC01. The sequence continues at coordinate 1,432 of JBGMQW010000052.1, forward strand.
TAAATCTACTCGCTCTAGAAAATGAGGCAAATAATCCTGAATTTTACAATTGAACGTTCTGCTGAGAGTTTTAACTGATTGGCTGGTGTAACTAAAAAATAAGTTAATGGCTCGCTCTTAACATATTGATCATAAGGAGATATTTCAGCTGGACGTTAATCCTGCACAATTATCTGTGACAGTAGTAATCATTATATTGATATTAAGTCCAGTGGAAGATTATAAACCAACATAATTTAGATCGAAAATCTTGATTAATAATTCTTTTAAATCTAATTTTATAGTGAATTGGTTGTTAAATTTGTTTATTATTTAAGTAAGTCAAATAGCATTGTATTTAACATAATTTTATAGGTTTCATGATACCCGGATAATGCCTGGTTTCAGTATTAAAAGGAATTATAAATTTGTCCGCCTTTTCTTTATCTTTACTTAAAATTTTACGTGTTAGTTTAATTACTTTTACGGGTCTTTTTCTGTTATCGTCTTGTGCTTCAACAGTAAATTCAACAAGTGATTATCAATCGGTCACTATAGATAATCGTACTAAAAAAGAGATCGTTACTGATCTTGCAACGATTGTGAAAAATTACGGGTATCACTTGTTTTCTGAGACAGAAACCGAGGCCGTGTTTGAAACCCAACCTGATCAAGGTAGTATTATAACGTATGCTCAATACGATAAAGATTATAGATGGAATTATTATTCAGGATATCGAAACCGCAATATCAAACTACCACATTACCAAATTCTCTTTAATTTCACACCGGTCAATTCTGGCATTTTAGTAGAATCAAAGGTAGATTATCTTTCCTGGCAGCATAAGGATGATCAAAATCAAAATGCTAAAGAAGGTGCTGAGGTACAAAAAATTCTAAATGAGTTAAAGTATAACAGTCAGGTTGATTCAAATAATACTCGTTATAAAAAATATCAAACAGTTAATCAATTGTTAAGATACAAAATAGCTACTCATAAAGTAGGAAATTATAAGAAAAAAAATTATGTTCGTAAAATAGTATTATCCACAGTAGATTTTAACAGACAAGTTAAAGCACTATTATTTGTTCGTGATCAATTAAAAAATTATTGTAATTACAATAGTGGTATTTTTGAAGAAAAGAATGATAATTTGTATTATTCATCAAATGGCATTGTTATACCAAATATTTATTACAATGGTTTTAATCGTGCAAATGAATTAAAAGCATTTGGTATTAAAAGTTGCGAATCTGAAGAAGGAACACAATGGCGTTTAGTGATTAAACCAAAAATCGTTAAACCGACACATGAAAGTGATGAAGAGCAAAAAGATAAGGAAGTAGTAAAGTTTAAAAATCCAGAGATGTATATATATATATTTATGTTAGATAATAATTTACCTACCTTTATGAAAAAGGCAGGTTAATTATTATAATAATTATGCGGCTAAATTTTTATTTAAATGCAATTCCAGATCTTCTGAGTCTCCAATATGAACACCATTTATGAATATTTGTGGAACAGTATCTGAATTAGCCAGAGCTTTCAATGTTGTCTCAGAAATAGTGTTGTTAAGCTCAATAACTTCGTATGGTAATTTTTTTGTGTCTAACAAAACTTTTGCTTTTTCGCAATGAGGGCAACCCGAACGTGTAAATATTGAAATATTTTGAGGCCGTTTTGCTTTAGGGTTAATATAGCTTAGCATGGTAGCTGCATCTGAAACTTCAAATGGATCTCCTGCGACATCTGGTTCAATGAACATTTTTTTTATGGTACCATTTTTCACCAGCATTGAATAACGCCATGAACGTTTTCCAAAGCCAAGTGATTCTTTATCGACTAACATCGACATTGCTTTAGTAAACTCACCATTACCATCTGGTAAAAATACAATATTTTCAGCATTTTGATCTTTTTGCCAGGCATTCATTACAAATGCATCATTTACCGAGATACACATAATCTCATCAACACCATTTTCAAAAAAGCTCGGGGCTAATTTGTTGTATTGCGGTACATGGCTACTTGAACAAGTTGGTGTAAAGGCTCCGGGTAAGGAAAACACAACTACAGTTCTATTTTTGAATATTTCACTACTGCTAATATCCTGCCATTCATCATTAATTCGTTGATGGAAGATAATGTTGGGTATGGTATTGCCGGTTTGGTCTTCTAACATAGATAACTCCTGATAATTAGATAATTAGATAATAAGTCTATATTAGTCTATGATTAATGATTAATAAAATTGAATATATCAATGATTATGATATATTTAATATATTGATGATTTTTGAGTAAATAAATGAATATTTTGCCAACAGTTAAGCAATTGCGCTATTTATTAGCTCTTGATAAGGAGCAGCACTTTGGACGAGCTGCAAAATCCTGTTTTGTATCTCAATCTGCATTTAGTATAGCTATAAAGGAACTTGAAAAAACGCTGGATTGCCACTTAGTTGATAGAACGAATAAGAGTGTGACTATTACAGCATTAGGGCAGGAAATTGTGTTACAGGCTCGTCTGTGTATTTGTGATATTGAATATTTAATTGAAATAGCCAGCGAAAATCACGAAGTATTATCGGGTAAATTAACACTCGGTATCATTCCAACAATCGCACCTTTTATATTACCAAAAGTCTTACCGAAATTACGTGTATTGCTACCCAAACTACAATTGTATTTACGCGAGGGATTAACTTTACAATTATACGACAAGCTAATGAAAGGTGAGCTTGATGTTATCCTGTTAGCTTTACCGTATAATTTAAAAAATACCGAGTTTCAAATATTATTTAAAGACTGTTTTAAACTCGCTTGTCGTAAAAATAGTAAATTGGTTGATCCGGAAAATTATCAATTAAATAGACTAAACAGTGACAGTGTTATTCTGTTGGAAGAAGGTCATTGCTTACGTGACCATGCACTTGCCGCATGCCGTTTACACAGCCAGGAAAAAATTAACAGATTCAGCGCAAGTAGTTTGTCAACGTTAATTCAAATGGTCGATAGTGATTTAGGTATTACCTATTTACCCGAGATGGCTGAACATTCTGGCTTATTAAAAGGCACAAGAGTTAAAATGTATCCTTTAAAAGAAAATAGTTATCGAGAAATTGCGTTATTATGGCGTAAAGGAACAGCACGAGCGGATGAATTCAGGGAATTCGGTAGTATGATTAAAGAAAATTTTTTTAGCCACAAAGGCGCAATGAGCACAAAGTAAAAAAAAAGAATTTTTTAGTGCACACTGGCTATGTGTATGTCACTTAACAATTTATTTAAAGATTTATTTTCATTATTACTAGAAGTTGTATTAACGGTGATTAAAGGTGTATATTCAAGCCAATGGAAATAAGGATTGTCTCCATATTTCAGTTGTTTTATTATAGATTTCGAAGCTTTCCAGGGAGGATATGGGCTTGAATAAAAAATATGCAAAACCCTCATCATTGTATTATCTGGTTTCAATTCTTATTTTATTGTCTGGTTATGCTTTTTATATATTAGTACGCGGTTTCGATCCATTATTTGGCATTGAATTTGGTAATATGCTCTGGTTCAGGGTGCCGTTGTTTATCAGTAATAGCTATGCAACATTTTCTCATGTTTTGGCACTTTCGCTTTTTTGTTATGCCGTAGTTGGTGCTAGACCGCAATATAAATTAGTTATTATTTTATTTTGGTCGTTAGTTAATCTTGTTTTCGAGTTACTTCAGTTACCATTTATTTCAGAATATTTTTTGTTTATCGGATTCAATGGAATATTTGACGTTGGTGATATATTTGCCATTGTCTCTGCTGGATTACTATTTTTAGTTTTAACAAGTGTCATCGATAAAAAATTTAATACAATAAATAACACAAATATTAAGTTAAGCAATGTTTATTCAATTATCAGATTACCATTAGCTGGTTTATTCGGAGTTTTTTCAATTATTGCTTCGAGCGATGGAGGATATACACCAGTTAACCACGTTCCATATGCAAGAGATGAACCTGTTTATATGACTTATGAAGAGTTACGTGCGTCTTTGAAAATTGAAACGAATAGGGAGCTAGTGAAATCGGGTAAGATTTATATTTATATGAATCTACTTATTGTGAGTGAACCAAACAAGGGGATACATATATATGATAATTCCAATCCGACTACTCCGGTTCATAAAGCGTTTATAAATCTTCCTGGTAATCTGGATATTGCGGTCAGGGCTGGTTATTTATATGCGGACAGTTTTATTGATTTGGTTGTTATTGATATAAATGATCTGAATAATATAACACTGACAAAACGAATTGAATCCGTATTTCCATACAATGCTTATCAAGCGATCCCCGGTAATGAACGAACATTTTACTTGTGGGATAAAAATAAAGGTGTGGTAATTGGTGTAAAAGCGAATTAAAAGGGAGTTATTATAATGCTAAATACCATGTATTTGAGATTGACTATGAAAATTTTCAGTCTGGTTTCAATATTGTCTCTATCAATACTAGTAGGCTGTGGCGGTGGTGGCGAGAGTAGTAGTGCTGTTCCAGCTAATTCAGGCTCGGTTGACGGTCAGGGTGGATCAATGGCACGTTTTTCGATAATAGGTGACTACCTTTACACTATTTCTGGAACAGATCTCCAGTTGTACAATTTAGCAACTGATCCCGCTAAACCTTCAAAATACGCACGAATTCCAGTAGGCTGGGATATTGAAACACTTTATAGCGCTAATAATTATTTATTTATTGGTGCATCAACTGGTGTTTATATATTTGATAATAATGATCCGTCTAATCCGTTTCAGATTTCGAAATTTTTGCATGTTCAGTCATGTGATCCTGTTGTTGTCAGTGGTCAATACGCTTATGTTACTCTACGTGGTGGTGGTCGCTGTGGACAGGGTGGAAGCAGGATGGAAGTACTGGATTTAACAGATATTAAAAATCCGCTTCTTGTGAAATCGTATGTCATGCAAAATCCTAAGGGGCTCGGTGTGCAAGACAATATGTTATTTGTATGCGATGACGTTGCCGGATTAAAGGTGTTTAATCTCGCTGATCCTTTAAATCCACAACTTGGCATTGATGATGTCAGCATAAATTGTTTCGACTTAATTCCATACAAGAATAATTTAGTAGTAAATGATAACAATAGCGGAAATTTAGTGATAAGTGATAAAACGGGCATACTTCAATACCAATATGACCCTGTAGGTTTAACAAAAGTAAGTTCGATAATACAAAATTCTTCTGCCGTTAAGTAACTTGAACTAAAGATATTAATTTTATTACTCCCTCTACCTCCGGGAGAGGGTTGGGGTGAGGGAATTTAATACCATTTTTTCAACGAATTCTAAATAAATCTGAAATAGGGATAAGGTACAGTTATTTAGTTTACCCATCCAGATTTTCTGGTGGTGGCTAAAATTATCGTGATTCTGTACGAAGATTTTTTAATTCATACGGATCAATGTGAATATCGTTTAATGATGCACCTGCTAAATAGGCTTTTGATTTTAGTTTTTTAACCATCTCTGGATGACCACATAAATAAACTTTCCAGTTCTTTAATGAATTATGATTTTCGAGTGCATATTCATCTGCTCGTTCATGTATGCAGTTGGGTATTTTTTTCACATTATTTAGCAGTGAATTCGATGATGAAATACAAGGATAATAGTGTATGTTTTGATGCTTTTTTGCCAATTGTTGCATGTTTTTGATTAGGTATAGTCCATCACAATAACGGCTGCCATGATATAAATGAATGTCTCCTAAATGATTATTTGCCACGGCATCACGGACTATTCCAAGTAATGGTGCGAGCCCTGTTCCGGTACCAATTAATAATATATTTTGTGTTGTTGTTTTAACGTCATAGAAGCTTTCACCATTTGCACCTTGTATTTCAATTGAATCACCTGGTTCTAAATCGCTACACATCCAGTTACTCATTTGACCATTTTGTAAATGCTTAACATGCAATTCAATGGTATCTAATTTTGGTGCACTGGCAATGGAGTAACTGCGTGTTAATAAATTTTTGTTTCGTATATTAATAAATTGTCCAGGATGAAACTGTAAGTTATCAGGTTTTTCCAGAATAAACTGACAGATTTTTTTTGATAACCAATGTTTTTCAATAACTACTGAATCAATAAAAATTTCATGTTCTTTACTCTCGATAATCTTAAAATCTCGTTTTGGTTCGCAAACACAGGGTAAGAAATAATTTTTAAGAATTAAGGTTTTATTTAAACCAATTTGTGAATTTTCTGGTATATCCGAGGATGATGTTTTTAATAAACAACTTTGGCAAACTCCAATACCACAGGAATAGGAAACTGATATTTCATGACGAAGTAATGTTTCCAAAACAGTCTCATTTTCAAGACAGGTGTAGCTTTTCTTTTTAAATATAATTTTACGCAAAGAAACTCGATTTTTTTGAAATATTAAATACCTAATACATCATCATGTGTGCTTCCTGCAATTGCCATAACTTCTTGAATTAAATTTTTGGGTACTTCAAGCTCTTCAAGTGTCGCTTGTAAATGACCTGCAACGGCATTAAAGTGGTCTTCGTTTAAGCCTTGTGCAACAAGAGGTGCGTGTGCCTCACGCATATCTTTTCCTGAATAATTAGTGGTGCCGCCGAATGCCATAGTTAAAAAGGACATTTGTTTTGCACGCTGAGCATCCATATCGGTATTATCGAAAAAATAATTTATTGATTTATCTTCAAGTACTCTACGGTAAAAAATATCAACAGCTGCCTCAACGGCAGCTGCGCCGCCAATCTTTTCATATAGTGTTTCCGACATAGTGATTCCTTAAGAATGATTAGTATAATAAGAGTTTTAATTATTGTAAAACACACCATAGTTTTACAGCATAACATACGATTGTTGATACTATACGTCAAGTAGGTAAATTTAAAAATTTGAATTAATCGATATTTATTTTATAGTTTTAAAACGGGTAATTTTAATAACTGGCGTTCTTGCTGTAATACATTATGTAAATTTGTACGTCGTTGTTCAGGCACATCGTCTAGTGCCATAATATTATTAGCATAATGACGAGTGGCTTGTTCATAATGGAAAAACTGTTCTTTAGCCTCATTAAGACTGAATCCAAATGAGGTTCCTACGGCAATTAAATTCTCAAGAATACCGCCAATATCACGATCAAAATTAATTGGAATTGCAGAGCGGGTGTTATGTTGCGGCCAGGCACGCATTGGGGCAGGGTCATAAACTGGAGCAAGTTCGACTTTATTTGGACCTCCTAAAAAAGACAAATTTTCCAGATGCATATCTCCATTACCGGTAAAAAAGGCTACAATAAATCGCTTGTATATTTCTTGCCGTATGGAATTGGTATCCATATTAACTACGCTCGCAAGTTTCATTATTCGATCACCTATTTCTTGTAGATCCGTATCTGCTGTTTCCTGGAAATTTTTATCACCGGATGCAAATACCGAGAAAAAACTTTCCATTGGGATTGGCGTACCATCTTCGGTTCGATCAAACCGTTCAACTGCCAGTAAGTTCAATCCATCTAATTTTGTTCTCCAATAACGAGGTACTCTAAAATCGAGTTTCTTATGCCAATCCAGGCAACATGCTTCCAGTGCAGATACACCCTGGTATTCACGGGGCTCGATTTTTAATAACACATCAACATATTTTTGTTGTTGGACCTGTTGCGTTCCAGGTGCAGCAAAGCCCCCATTCCAATTTTGGGTGTCAGGAATTGCGACTAATAATTTTGGAATCATGCCACCAACCGAAGGTGTTGGACCTAGTAACTCAACGATGTCTTCACTTTCTAAATCGTAGGTGTCAGGATCATTGGTTGAAATATCCTGAATATCCTGTTTGATACTCTGCCAAAAATTGGAGCGTTTACCAATAATTTCATGGTGTTCGGCTTTTGTTTCATACCAGTTTTCAGCGACACGATCATCGCGAAATATATCGATATGCCCAATACCGTTATGACCGGCTAATAATAATAGCTCCCAGTCGGTATCAAATCCGGCTGCAATATCATAATCATTTTTATCCAGGACACGGGTGTAAATTCGACGTTGGATATTGTTGCGTCCATTTCCCGGAATAAGTGAAATCAATCTTGGATGCATGGGCAGTAAATCTTTGGCGTAATAAATTACCGGGTCACTGGAAAACAATTGCGGGCTGGATAACAATGATAATCCATTTGGATTATTTTGTGCCAGAAAATCCTCATGATAACTAAACCGGGTTTGTTCAGGTGTGACTATTAAATCCCCCATTTTAACCGGTGAGCCAGTGACATTAGTCCATATAACCGCATGTTTATCAGCCATTAAAAGAACTCACCTTTACGTATTGCTGCCTGTGTATCATCGTTTGGTTCCAGGCTCAGTCGTAACCCGACAATGCGTGCCATAGCATCAATGACGCTGTAATCACCACTACCGCGGTTTTTCATACGGGATAGTGTCTCGGGCGTTATTCCTGCACGTATCGCTAATTCTTTAGCCGTAATTCGAGGTTGCTGTTGCTTGCCAGCTGCAATTATTTGATTAACAACAGCGATAAATGCTTCTTTTTGAATATGTGATTGGTTCATAATTGATCTATACATCAAAATTATGTGTAATAATACTAAATATAGGCATTTATTGACTATATTGACAATTAATTAAGAATATACAATAAAAATAACGCTTATTGATAGATTAGTCAATAATTTACTGGTGGGAAACAGATTAATAAGAATTATTTGTCACATAACAGCGATTTTATAGCATCAGGAGCCAATATGGCCTTCCTTACCGGTTATTAAATTAATAATATTGCTGCGATGGCGCCAAAACAGGATTAAGGTCATGACCGATGTTGCGACAAGAAAAGTGGTCGCGTTATCCATAAAAAGCCAAACATAAACGGGTGCCAGTAACATCGATATTAGTGCCGATAAGGATGATATTCGTAACACTTTGGCAACAAATAACCAGGTTGTGGCGGTTGCCAGACCAACCCAGGGTGAAAAGCCAAAACAAACACCAAGCATAGTAGCGACGCCTTTTCCGCCTTTAAAACCGAAGAAAATGGGAAATAAATGGCCAAGAAAAGCAGCCACACCAATTAGTGCGATTGAATAATTGTTTAATGAAAATAATACCGCGATTTGTACCGGTAAGAAGCCTTTTAACATATCACCGGCAAGTGTAATTGCAGCGGCTTTTTTACCAGCAAGACGTAAAACGTTTGTTGCGCCAGGATTCCTGGAGCCTCCCGAGCGTGGATCGGGCAATGACATTAGTTTGCAGGTAATAATGGCCGATGAAATGGAGCCAATTAAATAAGCAGCTAAGATATAAAGGTTATCGATTGCAGGTAAGATCATGATAATATTGTTCGTTAATTTTATTTTAAGAATTAAAAAACGCTTACTTTGATATTGTTATCATACACTGGCAACACGTAATAACACAGGATATAGTATCGAGTTAAAAATATAAAGTAATTAAAACCGGAATAATGATGTTGTTATGGATATTATTTATTTAACAGAGTTAGAAATTGAAACAATAATTGGCATATATGAATGGGAAAGAACAACAAAACAAACAATTAGCCTGGATATTGAAATGGCTACGGATATAAAAAAAGCAGCAAGCTCTGATGCCATTGAAGATACCTTAAATTATAAGGCGGTTGCAAAAAGATTAATTGAATATGTTGAAGCAACAGAGTTTCAATTAATTGAAACCTTATCTGAAAAAATTTGTGGCATTATCCTAAATGAATTTTCAGTACCTTGGGTAAAATTACGTGTCAGTAAACCAGGAGCGATTCGAGGCTCACGAAATGTTGGTGTTATGATTGAACGCGGAAAAAAAATCTAGTTCAGGATTATTATGGCGGTTATCTACATTAGTGTTGGAAGTAACATAAATGCAGAATATCATGTCTGTGCTGGTATTTCTGCATTACGTGAAATGTATGGTGAAATAATTACATCAATAGTTTACGAAAGCACCGCTATAGGTTTTGATGGTGATAACTTTTATAACCTGGTAGTGAAGGCAAATGTAAATGATGATGTTGAATCTGTTGTTACTAATTTACGAGCCATAGAAGACAATTTTAATCGTGATCGAACCGGGTCAAAATTTTCATCAAGAACACTTGACCTTGATTTATTATTATATGATGATTTTATTTTAAATAAACCGCATCTGGAATTACCCCGAGGTGAAATCACCACCAATGCATTTGTATTGTTACCATTATCTGAACTTGCTGCGGATTTTATTCATCCACTAGAAAAAAAATCAATTGCTCAATTATGGCAAGAATACGATAAAGACAGCCAGAAGTTATGGCCGATAGAAATTTCGTGTTAATAATTATTGGCCGCAAAGGCGCAAAGAACGCAAAGAACGCAAAGAAAATAAATATTAACAAATAAAATTAAAAAGATTTTTCTTTGCGTTCTTTGCTCCTTTGCGGCTAAAAAATCAAGTTAACGACCGTCCGCCATCGACATTTATAATTTGCCCAGTGATATACGGTGATTGAGCTATTAAAAATAGAATGGTATTGGCTATATCGTTTGGACTTCCTTCTCGTTTTAGGGTTGTGCGAGATAATATCCGTTGTTTAGTTAATTCATCTAAATCATTTTCTGGCCACATAATGGCTCCGGGTGCGACAGCATTAACACGAATCTCCGGACCTAATTCTCGTGCTAATGATTTTGTCATCATAACCAGGCCTGATTTTGCCATACAATAAACTGGATGTTCTTTTAGAGGTCGATCAGCATGTATATCAACAATATTAATGATACAACCTTTATATTTTCGTAGTGTGGGAGTTGCTGCTTGTGATAAAAAAAATGGTGCCTTTAAGTTTGTTGACATTAAGTCATCCCACTGATCATCGGTAACAGTACCAACAGGGGTTGGATAAAAACTGGAGGCATTATTGATAAGCACATCAAGACGTCCAAATGTTTCATTACATTGATGAATTAATGGCATTAAACCTTTTGGTTTATTTAAATCTGCTTGAACAATAATAACCGAATTACTGCGAACTTTATTTAACTCGATCTGCAATTCGAGTGCTTCAGAACGTGCCTTGTGGTAATGAATTACAACATTCATGCCACTGGTATGTAATACACGAGCAGTTTCAGCACCAATACGCCGTGCAGCACCGGTTATTAATACAACCTTATTATTAATATCATTTGTCTCTGGCATAGAATTATTTAAGTCATTTTGCGCTGTAACACGTTCGGTATTACGATACCATATCGGTAAGAATTAGCTAGTTCAATTTTAGCCGACTAGACGCCAAGAACTAATTTTTAATTAAACAACATTAAATATTTAAACGCAATTTTTCTGATGTTCTTTGTTTCGTGATGATTTAATAAGTTGAATGTGAATATATGTGTGGTAAATTTAAGCATCACTAATTAAGCAATATTTTAAAAATATTTTCCTTGGCAGCTATAAAATATTATCAAGCATTAAATAAATATAAACATAATGAAATTACCAACTCCAGACAGTGCTGCATTAGAACACAGCCATAAAGTTACACAATACATAACGGATAAAATACAACAATCCGGTGGTGCTATTCCATTCTCGGAATATATGGATCATGTGTTATATGCTCCTGGTCTTGGTTATTACAGTGCAGGTTGTATTAAGTTTGGCGAACAAGGCGATTTTATTACCGCACCTGAAATTTCATCATTATTCTCACGTTGTATTTCACGAGCTATTTCTCCCGTAATAAAACAACTAACTACAGAGTCGAAATCAACATCGATACTGGAAGTAGGAGCTGGAAGTGGTAAAATGGCAGCAGATATTCTTAATGAATTGAAAGCTACGGAATTAGATATTGATTATTATTACATTCTTGAACGAAGTGCGGAATTACGAGAGAGACAGCAACAGACTATACAGGCTATAAATCCGACACTTTTGGAAAAAGTGTTATGGCTTGATTCATTACCAGCATCATTTACAGGTGTCGTTGTTGCTAATGAACTTTTAGATGCAATGCCGGTGCAGCGCTTTAAGAAGCAAAATAAGTCATTGGTCGAAATGTATGTAACGATTCAAGATGGTTTATTTGTGTGGAAAGAAGTCACAATCTCGAATACCAGATTAACAACTCGAGTATCTGAAATTGAAAAAAATCTTGGTTTTGAATTTCCGGAAGCTTATTTTAGTGAGGTTAATTTTGCTGCTGAGGATTGGTTATCGAGTATTAATGATATTTTGGAAAAGGGTTATATTTTAATACTGGACTATGGGTATTCTGAAAAAGAATATTATCATGAACAGCGGTCTCAAGGAACGTTAAATTGTTTTTATCAACATCGGCGGCATGAAGATCCATTTTTATACCCAGGTTTACAAGATATCACAGCACATGTAGATTTCACGAATTTAACAGAGACTGCCCTGTATTCCGGACATTCCAGAGTAGCTACGATAGCTGGTTTACAATTAAATGGTTATACTACACAGTCACAGTTTTTAATGGCAAGTGGTCTATTGGAATTGATGCAAAATAATGATCAAGGCGATGTCAAACAACAATTAATGGTAAGTCAGGAAATCAAAAAGTTAACAATGCCATATGAAATGGGTGAAATTATTAAAGTGATAGGATTTGAAAAAGGCTTAAGTGAGCTTTCAGAATTAAATTTACCGTGTTTTTCAATGCGAGATTTACGTTTTCAGTTATAATTGAATTAAAAATTTAAGGCAATATAGAATATGATCGATATAGTACAAATTATTATTTTAGGATTAGTCCAGGGTTTTACCGAATTTTTACCGGTGTCCAGTTCAGCTCATTTAATTTTAGTTCCAATAATATTAGGTTGGGAAGATCAAGGACTTGCATTTGATGTTGCGGTACATATCGGGAGTTTAATTGCAGTCATACTGTATTTCAGAAAAGATATATCAAAAATGACATCGGATTGGCTTTCGTCAGTTATGACCAGAAGCCTTGTTGGGGAGAGCAAATTAGCCTGGGCAGTAATTTTAGGTACTATTCCAGCAGCGGCAGCAGGTTTATTATTGCATGATTTTATTGATACACAATTACGATCTGAAATAGTTATTGCTTATGCAACTATTGGATTCGGATTATTATTATTTGTGGCTGACAGATACGGTTATCGAGCAGGTCATCAAACACATGATGAAAAAAATATAACCTGGAAAGATGTTTTAACCATTAGTTTATTTCAAGTACTGGCATTAATTCCGGGTACATCTCGTTCAGGAATAACCATGACGGCTGGTTTGTTTGTCGGTCTAAGTCGTACAGCAGCGGCAAGATTTTCATTTTTATTAGCTATTCCGTTAATACTTGCAGCTGGAGGTTATAAAACAAAAACTTTATTAGAAAGTCAGTTAACCGTAGACTGGGTAGCAATTATCCTTGGCGTTTTTGTTTCAGCAATTAGTGCATTAGTTTGTATTCATTTCTTTTTAAAATTATTAGAAAGATTTGGAATGTTACCCTACGTTATTTATCGACTGGTATTGGGTAGCTTCTTATTATACTTTTTTTTATAAAAATGAAATTAAAATTTAGAACTTTATGGTTAGGAATTTCATGGTTTTGGTTATTGCTGATTATTATTTTTAGCTTGATCACATTACCAAAAACTGCTGGATATAATATTCCGAATTTAGATAAACTGGAACATATTTTTAGTTATTTTTTATTAATGTTTTTATTTGCACAGTGTTACAAAATATGGCGAATTAGAATAATCTATGCAGTAGCTTTTATTAGCCTGGGTGTGGCTTTAGAAATTTTACAGCGATTTACTTCAACAAGACAGTTTGAATATGCTGATATGATAGCCAATACCAGTGGGATAATATTAGGGCTGATGTTTAGTGATGGTTATTTACGCAAGGTAGTAATATATGTAGATAATACTTTAAAGAATTATTTTGCCGCAAAGACGCAAAGTTCACGAAGGAAAACATAAAAAATTGTAACTATCTAGGGTGAAATTCATTTCAAGCTGTTGCTTTTAATATAGAATTACTTCCAGGTAAAGTTAAATCAAGTTCATCAAAAGGATCTTCATTTAATAATTGTTTCCATGCCATAATATTTGCTGGTCCTTTAAAACGAATAAATGAATTTCGTATTAAACAACCAAGAATTGAATTACCACGAATTGCACGTTGTATTATATTATTAGATTCACTTACAACCCATTTAGTTCTATCTTCACGTAATAATGTAAATGCATCAATTGCATTAGGCACAGAATATTTCATAAGGGAGTTAGTGAGTACTATTGCATCTTCAACGGCCATGGCGGTACCTTGCTGTAAAGACGGTGGACAACCATGTAAAGCATCACCGATAAATACAGTTCGTCCCTGACTAAAGTATAATTCTGATACTGTGCTAAGTCGTCCTGAATATATAGCAGTTTCATCATTAATTTTTGACAACATGGTCTTTGCATCATCACAATAACCTGAGAATATTTCAGGTACAATTTCATGAGGCTCTAGATTACTATATTCATTATTTTGATCAATAACATGAGCATAAACATAAATTTGTGAAGAACTTATCGGATAAAACATTAATAACGAATCATTGCCAAGATAATATATTGGTTGAATATTTGATGTGTCGACATCGATGTTAAATCGCCAGGTAGTAATACCTAAATCTTCATTACCTGTAGAATTAAAAACTTTATTTCTTAAGGGGGAAGAAATACCATCTGCACCGACTACTAAATCATAAAACTTACTACGTATACTGTGATTTAGTAAAACTTTAACTCTATCGTCTATTTGTTCATACTTTTCAATATTTGTATCAAATACTATTTTTGCCTTTAATCCTTTTCGTAGAATTTTTATTAAATTCTGTCGCGGTAGTGCTACAAAAGGAGCTTTATTAAATGGTTTTTTACGTAATGATGAAGCACTTAAGGTTTTACCATTTTCTCGTACATATTCAATTGAATTTACTTGATGTGCTACTTTCAATATTTCCTGGTCGATACCAAGATGTTGAAAAGCAATCATGGCATTTGCAGGTAAACAGATACCAGCCCCCGCTCCAGGAGAGTTACCTGTTTTTTCTATTAGCGTTACTTTTAAGCCTTGTTGTTCACAGGCACGTGCGAAGCTCAATCCAGCTATTCCAGCACCTACTATAAGTATGTTTAAATTATCCATAATAAAATATCTCAAATGTTGCGTAAAATACGTTAATTGAATTATTGTTAAGTGACAGTTGAAGGTAATACATTAAATGTTAGGATATAAATCTTAACATTAGATTAAGAAATTACTAGAAAAAATAATTAAAATGCCTATAGGTAGGGATTTTTATTAAAAATAATTTCAAAATGCCCAGAATTGATATTTATATTGAAGTTTTATTTAGAAATCTTTAATACAATTTTTAATTGCAGCTAACCGTTTATTTCGAATTAATTCCCCTATTTCTTTACCACCTTTATCTGATGACGTTATTGACTTAATATTTACTTGATTCGCCGCTCTTAAAACCATTCTAAATTGCTGACTTTGAGGTGGAATTATGTTTTCAAAACCGGTGCGTCCTCTTGCATCAGCTTCACATGCGAGAACAAATAACTCAAAATTTTCAGCTTGTCGAAATGCATTTAATGCGGATAATGTTTTTAAAATAGTAGATGCTTTTAATTCTGCAATACGATGATAATGTAAGTGGTACTGAGTCACTTTTATAGCAAGGGCTTGAAAATTATTAGGAACCTTAAATCTTTTGCAAAATTCTTTAACTAGCGGTACACCACTATTTTCGTGATTAATATGTTTTGGCCATTGATCTTTGGGCGTAATACCTTTACCAAGATCATGAACCAGTGCAGCAAAGCGGACTTTAGTATCTTGTGATAATAAACAAGCTTGTTGCAACACCATCATAGTGTGAATACCGGTATCAATTTCTGGATGATATTGCTCTGGTTGGGGTACGCCGTAGAGTCTTGCTATTTCTGGAAATAATCGTGTTAATGCACCACATTCTCTGAGAATGGAAAAAAATACTTCCGGGTGAGATTCTGTTAAAGTAGAGTGCAATTCCTGCCATATACGTTCTTTCACTAAAGAATCTACCTCGCCATTATTAACCATGGTAACCATTAATTGCATCGTTTCTTCTGCGATTTTAAAATTAAGTGTAGAAAAACGTGCTGCAAATCGTGCTACGCGCAGGATACGGACAGGATCTTCTGCGAAGGCAGGAGATACATGACGTAATATTCGATTATCTAAATCTTTTTTACCGTTATAAGGATCGATTAATTCACCATTATCTGATTCAGCTAAAGCATTAATCGTGAGGTCACGGCGTAATAAATCATCTACCAATGTTACCGATGAGTCTGCAAAAAAATCAAAGCCGGAATAACCCGGTGCAATTTTCTTTTCCTTGCGAGCGAGTGCATATTCTTCTTTAGTTTCGGGGTGAAGAAAAACCGGAAAATTTTTTCCGACTTGCTTGTAACCTAGTTCAAGCATTTCAGATACTGTCGCACCAACAACAACCCAGTCTTGATCTTTGATTGGTAGATTCAACAATTTATCCCGAATACATCCACCAACTCGGTATATTTTCATGTATTGTCTCGTAATATTCTGTTTATAAAGATTATAATCTATTAAAATACCAATGTATTCTAATAGTTTTCAAATACGATTACGATTTTATTAAAAAAATAAATCTTACTCTTGATTGGCGTTACCATGGATATTATTTTAATTTATATTGTTGTTGGAGCAATAGCGGGTATTATAGCCGGCTTGCTCGGTGTGGGTGGTGGTTTGATTATTGTACCGGCATTAACATTTATTTTTGTTCAGAATTCTTTTAATAATACAATCATTGTTCATCTTGCGATTGGCACATCGTTAGCAACTATTATTTTTACGTCAATATCCTCAATTCGAGCGCATCATCTACATGGGGCAATTCAATGGTTTATTGTTAAACAACTGGTTCCAGGAATAGTTGTTGGAGCAATACTGGGTGCAAAAATAGCAGATTACCTTCCGACTAATACATTAAAAACAATTTTTGCAGTTTTTGAATTGTTAGTTGCCATTCAAATGGCACTTCAACTGCTGCCCAAGAATCATCAACGAATACCATCGGTTATGGGATTATGGGGAGTTGGTACAGTAATCGGAAGTGTCTCGTCGATTATAGGAATTGGTGGTGGCACATTAACTGTGCCCTTTTTATTATGGTGTCGGGTATCCATGCGTAAGGCAATTGCAACTTCAAGTGCGTGTGGCTTGCCCATCGCTATTGCAGGTAGTTTCGGATTTTTAATAGTTGGTTTGAATAATCAGGAATTACCAGATTATTCAACAGGTTATATCTACTGGCCGGCATTTTTCGGCATTACAGTTGCAAGTGTGTTAACTGCACCGATAGGTGCAAAACTTGCGCACAAGCTACCAGTGGTGATGTTACAAAAAATGTTTTCTTTATTATTATTATTTTTAGCAGTGAAGATGTTTATGCAATAAATTAAGTATATTTA
>JBGMQW010000053.1:0-6094 GCA_048060815.1 Thiohalomonadales bacterium
TTATCCTTCAGTAGTTCATTGGCGCGCGCTTCAATGATGCCGGTGATATCCGACTCTGCCGGGCCACCGTGTGGAGGATTGTATTTGAAGCCACCATCACTTGGCGGATTATGCGAAGGCGTAATCACAATGCCATCACATTTTTTTTTAGCTTTCTGATTATGGTTTAAAATGGCATGGGAGATAACCGGTGTCGGGGTATAGTCGAAATCGGTTGCAATACAAACATCAACCTGATTACCGGCTAGAACTTGCAATGCTGTTAGTTGCGCCGGCCATGATAATGCATGGGTATCGATGCCCATAAATAAAGTGCCGTTGATACCTGCTTCGCGGCGATAGTCACAAACCGCCTGGGTAATCGCTTTAATGTGAGCTTCATTAAAACTGCGTTGTAATGAGCTACCGCGATGACCCGAGGTGCCGAATGTTACACGCTGAGTTTGCTCAGTGACATCGGGTATTAGTGTGTAATAAGCGGAAATGAGTTCTGCAATATTTACCAATATTGATTTAGGTGCAAGTTTTCCTGCTAGCGCATGTATTGTTATGATTTTTTCCTCTTTACTGTTTTTTTGGCCGGAGCCACTGCCATTAATTCGACTGCGGGTGCTACCGGCATCGGTTGCACTTTCCAGATATCCGTACAATATTGTTGAATCGCGCGGTCGGAAGAAAATTTTCCAATTCGTGCGACGTTTAAAATTGACATTCGAGTCCAGCGCTCTTGATCACGCCAGACTTCACTGACTTTATCCTGACACGTTATATACGACTGATAATCTGCCATTAACATATATTGATCATGGGATAATAATTCATCTACCAGCGGTCTAAATAAATTAACATCACCGTTGGAGAAATCACCGTGGCTAATTTTATCCAACACTGCTTTAAGATGTTCATTATTATCATAATAAGTCCAGGGATAATAACCCTGAGTTTTAAGCTCGGCTACTTCCTGAACACTTAATCCAAACAGAAAAAAGTTTTCTTGACCGACTTCTTCTCTTATCTCAACATTGGCACCATCGAGTGTTCCGATAGTGAGTGCGCCATTCATTGAAAACTTCATATTACCGGTGCCCGATGCTTCTAAACCCGCAGTGGAAATTTGTTCCGACAAATCGGCCATGGGATAAACCCGATGTCCTAATTTAACATTGAAGTTTGGAATGAAAATGACCTTTAGCCGGCCAGCCACATCGGGGTCATTATTAACCACTTCGGCAACCGAGGTAATCAGTTTGATAACTAATTTAGCCATAAAATAGCCCGGTGCAGCTTTGCCACCAAACACAAAAGTACGCGCAACGATATCGCTTTCCGGATTTTGTTTTATGCGATTGTATAAGGTGATGATATGCATCACATTCAGCAATTGACGTTTATATTCGTGCATGCGTTTTACTTGTACATCAAACAGGGATTCCGGATTTAACTCAACACCCCCGTGTTCCAGAACATAAACGGCTTGTTGTTGTTTATTTTGCAGTTTCACCTGCTGCCAACTGGAGATGAAATTTGCATCGTCTACAAAATCTTCCAACTGCCGGAGTTTTTCCAGATCCGTAATCCAGCTATCACCAATCTTTTCGGTAATTAACGCGGATAGTCGTGGATTACTGAGCAGCATCCAGCGCCGCGGTGTGACGCCGTTGGTTTTGTTGCAAAATTTGTCCGGCGTGAATTTATGGAAATCCTGCATTATATTGGCGGTAAGCAATTTGCTGTGTAATTCAGCGACGCCATTCACCGTATGGCTGCCGACACAGGCAAGGTGCGCCATGCGCACGGATTTTTCACCCGCTTCATTGATCAGCGACATTCTGGCAAGAAGTTCATTATCACCTGGAAAACGCTGGCGAACTTCATTAAGGAAATGTTTATTAATCTCATAGATAATTTCCAGATGCCGGGGCAGTACACTTTTGAACAACGGTAACGACCAGGTTTCAAGCGCCTCGGGTAACAAGGTATGGTTGGTAAACGAAAAAGTATGGTGGGTAATATCCCAGGCCTGATCCCAGCCCATGCCATGTTCATCCATTAACAAACGCATTAATTCGGGTACCGCAATAGCCGGGTGTGTGTCATTTAACTGTCCTGCAAAGCGTTTATGAAAATTTTCCAGTTTGCAGTGCGAGAGATAGAGTTGCGTATCAATCATGTCCTGCAGGGAACAGGAGACAAAGAAATATTGTTGTTGCAGTCGCAAGCGTTTACCTTGCTCAGTGTCATCATTAGGATACAAAATTTTAGTAATGTTTTCCGAATCCATTTTTTGTTGCACAGCACCCATGTAATCGCCTACATTGAAGTCCTGAAAGTCAAATGACTCGGTTGCATGTGCCGACCAAAGTCGCAGCAGATTCGCACTATTCACTTTGTAACCCAATATCGGGGTATCGTAGGCGACTCCCTTTACCACTTTGCCTGGTATCCAGCGGATTTTTAGATTATCCGAATTATCACTACTATTTCCCTGAATTTCAGTATAACCGCCAAATTTAACCTCATAAGTACGTTCAGGTCGGTGCAGTTCCCAGGGATTACCCAGACGTAGCCATTTATCGGTAATTTCTACCTGCCAGCCATCCTGAATTTCCTGATCAAAAATACCATATTCATACCGAACGCCATAACCAATAGCGGGAATCTGCAAACTTGCAAGTGAATCCATATAGCAGGCGGCGAGACGACCTAGTCCACCATTACCCAAACCCGGTTCCTCTTCCTGCTCAAACAAATCGTCCAGCTTTAAATCATAAGACTCAACGGCCTCTTTCATTGGCTCTAATAAATTTAAGTTAAGTAAATTATTGTGTAAATGCGGCCCCAATAAAAATTCAGCAGAAAAATAACAAACCAGTCGGGCATCGCTTTTTATAAAGGTTTCGATGCTATCAATCCAGCGTCGCAGCAACCGATCTCGAACGGTATAAGCAACGGCCATATAGTGATCATTTTTAGTCGCAGTCGCCTGAAATTTTCCCTGTACATAAAACATATTATCCGCGATGGCGCGAGTTAGAGTAGCGACACTCTCACCGGTGCGATCATCTTCAATTAGTGGTTGATTTTTCTTTAGTGTCATATTACCTCCTCAGTGGGATTTCGTCGCCGGCTGTCATATTATCTTATTCCCATTACATTTTAATTTAAAGCGGATATAAAAGTAATTTTTGTTAATTTGTATTAACCAGTTATTCCTGATATTTATTTAACAATAAAAAGAACGAAGGGAGGGAGCAATTTTTTAAACAACGATTGCGTTATAAACAGTCGAAAACATTTTAATTATTTATCCTTTAATATTTCCTCGGTTAGAGTTCCTGTTCTAGATTAATTTTATACATCATAGGTTGTTGACGAAACATTGCCACCGCTACCGATCCAGTCTGTGTGGAACATTTCGCCACGCGGTTTATCGGTGCGTTCGTAAGTATGTGCGCCGAAGTAATCCCGTTGAGCTTGCAGCATGCTAGCGGGCAGTGTTGCACTGCGGTAACCATCATAGTACGCCAATGCGGATGAAAACGTTGGGGTGGGAATACCCATTTCAGCACCCTTGGCCACCACCTTACGCCAGCCTGCCTGAGCATTATGAATTGCATCACGGAAGAACTCATCCAGTAACAGGTTTTCCAGTTCACCGTTATTATCAAAGGCTTCTTTGATATTACCCAGGAAAGCACTTCGAATAATACAACCACCACGCCACATTAGCGCGATACTGCCGTAGTTAAGATTCCAGCCATACTCGTGAGCGGCTTCACGAAGCAACATATAACCTTGTGCATAAGAAATGATTTTAGATGCATATAGCGCGTCTTGAATGCAAGCAACAAATTCGTCCACATCACCATCATAGCTCGGTGTCGGACCATCAAGAAAGTCCGCAGCTCGAACCCGTTCATCTTTCATTGCAGAGAGGCAACGCGCAAAAACAGATTCACCAATCAAAGTTAGTGGAATACCAAGATCTAATGCATTAATGCCAGTCCATTTACCCGTACCTTTTTGACCAGCACGATCAAGGATACGATCCAGCGGCCTACCTTCATCATCCTTAAAACCAAGAATATTTGCGGTGATCTCGATTAGATAGGAGTCTAAAACGCCTTTATTCCAGTCAGCAAACACAGCTTGCATTTTTTCTGCATCCAGACCCAGGCCGCGTTTCATAAAGTCATAGGCCTCACAAATGAGCTGCATATCACCGTATTCAATACCGTTATGCACCATCTTCACATATTGGCCGGCACCTTCTTCACCGACCCAGTCACAACAAGGTTCACCATCAACCTGCGCAGCAATTGACTGAAAAATATCTTTTACATGCGGCCATGCTTCAGGATTGCCCCCCGGCATAATTGAAGGCCCGAAACGCGCGCCTTCTTCACCGCCTGAAATACCGGTGCCAATATACAGGATGCCTTTTTTAGCAAGTGCGCGAGTACGGCGGTTGGTATTGGTGAAAAGCTCATTACCACCATCAATAATGATATCGCCCTTATCCAGATGCGGAACAAGCAAGTCGATAAATGTGTCAACAACATCTCCCGCTTTCACCATCATCATGACCCGGCGTGGTGATTTTAGACTTGCCACTAATTCTTCAATCGAATGTGTACCAATAATGTTGGTATCCTTGGCACGCCCTGCCATAAACTCATCAACTCGTGACGTGGTACGATTGAAGACCGCCACCTTGATATTATGATCATTCATGTTTAACACAAGATTTTGGCCCATCACGGCCAGACCAATCAGGCCTATATCTGCTTGAGGCATACTACTTTCCTTTTTATTTTTGAGTGCTACGCAGCACCACGCATAACACGATCTTGAACATAATTTTCCAATTTCAACAGATCAGACGTAAATCCACGAATCCCCTGGGATAACTTTTCTACTGCCATGGCATTTTCATTATGCATCCAACGCATGGCCTTTTCGTCCAATGAAATTTTGTCAATACTCATTTTACTTGCCGCATCCGCATCGAGTAATTTTGGCACTTCACCCTCGGCAGTTTTTAAGTCGTTCAACAAAGCTGGCGAAATCGTTAACAGATCACAACCGGCCAGTTGCAAAATTTCACCATCGTTACGAAAACTTGCACCCATCACCTGGGTTTTGTAACCATGCTTTTTATAATAGTTGTAAATGCCGGTCACCGATTTTACGCCGGGATCGTCGATTGCTGCATAACCATCAACACCTTCATTGGCTTTATACCAATCCATAATGCGCCCAACAAAAGGCGAAATCAATGTAACTTCTGCTTCGGCACAAGCCACTGCTTGCGCAAAACTGAATAGCAATGTCAGGTTACAATGGATGCCCTGTTTTTCCAATTCTCTCGCCGCACAAATGCCTTCCCAGGTTGCAGCGAGTTTAATAAGAATACGTTTCTTATCAATACCAAAACCGGCATACATATCAATCAATTCATGTGCCTTCTTGACACTACCCGCTTTATCAAATGATAACCTCGCATCAACTTCCGTCGACACGCGACCCGGCACAATCGATAAAATCTCGCGACCAAACACCACGGCTAAACGATCAAGGATCAGCGCAATTCTGGTTTCATCAGAAGCAGCATTCGATATTCCATATTTAACAGCTTCATCAACAAGATTTTGATATTGAGGTAATTGCGATGCGGCATATACCAATGACGGGTTCGTCGTTGCTTCCGTTGGTCGATATTGTTTTATGGAATCGAAATCGCCGGTATCGGCAACTACCGTAGTTAATTCTTTTAATTGCTCAAGCTTGTTCATGACACCCTCCTGGTTCGGACGTACCGTTTGATTTACTGAACTCAACCCACTATAAATGAGATCTTCGACCTGTTAACCAAGCATAGTAAAAAGAATAATGAGCGGCAACGTTAAACCTTGTCTAATTAAGAATCATGCAGGCTATAGCAAAGTGACCACGGATTTCGTTTATTGACCTTTTGCCTGTGCGATTTTTTTCATAATGTACTCGACAACATTGTACCTTCCTGATTCATGCTCTCTATGAAAAAATCAACCATGGGTTTCCAGAACTTTTCCCCCATTGCCACGCATGGGAA
>JBGMQW010000053.1:6194-18859 GCA_048060815.1 Thiohalomonadales bacterium
TAATTTAAAATTGCATATTTAAGTTACTTGATTTATATATTGTTGTCTATGATATTATTTAAAATACTGTAAACAGTGTTTAGTGAGAAAATATAAGGGAAAAAATGACAAAGAATATTTATATTGCAGGTGCAGAGCAAGGTAGTGGTAAATCAGCAATTGTTCTGGCAGTTATGGAATATTTATCCAGTCACTCGGAAAAAACAGGTTTCTTCCGACCGATTATAAAAAACACACCATCCGCGAAAGTATTTCCGGATTCATTGACCCGTTTAATTGCCTCACGTTACGGCTTAACGCAATATTATGACCGTCTGTATGGTTGTACTCAAGACACCGCGAATGAATACATCAAGGATAATCGCTATGACGATTTAGTAAAACTCATTTTAGGGCGTTACCAGGAGTTGGCTAAACAGTTTGACATAATATTATGCGCCGGTACTGATTTTAAAAGTGCCGGGGCATCTATCGAGTTTGATTTTAATATCGATGTTGCTAATAACCTGGGTTGTTTTATTATTCCGGTGGTTAACGGTAAAAATAGAACGACCAAACAAGTGTTGGCCGCAACGTCTTCCTTTCATAAACTATTGCAGGAACGTGATGCAGATATTCTTGCAACCATTATTAATCGTGTCACTCCCGAACTCAAGGATGAAATAAAACAGGCACTGGATGCTATGACTATTTCGGAATCCGATTCAAAACAAAATCAACTCCATTATGTGCTACCCGATGTTGCATCATTGAGTTCACCTACCATCAGTGATATATCGCGTGCACTCGAGACCAGACTTGTTTGTTCTTCTGCAGAAAACTTGCAGCGTGAAGTCATGAATTTTAAGATTGCCGCAATGACGATGGTGGATTATCTTAATCACATTGAACAAGGCAGTTTGATTATTACCCCTGGCGATCGCGCCGATATTATTTTAAGTACGCTGATGTCGTACTCGTCTTCAAACTATCCTCAAGTATCGGGAATGTTATTAACCGGTGGTATCGAACCCGGCCCAACTGTGAAAAAATTATTACAAGGTTTATCCGATCCACCTTTCTCAATACTCAGTACCAGCATGGATACATTTACAACTGCAATGGCAATTAAATCTATTAATGTTGAACTGGATCCGGAAAACGAACGTAAAATTGCTGCGGTACTGGGACTGGCTGAAGATAATATTGACCTGGTAGCTCTAGGTAAACGCATAAAATCATCACGGTCTAATCGTGTAACACCATTTATGTTTGAATATAAACTGGTCCAAATGGCTAAAACCACTAAACGCCATATCGTATTACCAGAAGGACATGAAGAAAGAGTTTTACGCGCAACCGAAATTTTATTATTACGTGGCATTTGCGATATTACCTTACTGGGTGATCCGGAAAGCGTTAATGAAAAAATTAAGGCACTGGGACTGACTATCAAGCAAGTGACTATCATCGACCCACTGACTTCACCACTGCGTGAGAGTTTCGCCGATGAGTATTTTGAATTGCGAAAACATAAAGGAATATCACGTGAAATGGCGTTTGATACCATGGCGGATGTCAGTTATTTTGGCACCATGCTGGTTCATACCAATCAGGTATCAGGCATGGTATCCGGATCGGTGCACACCACACAACATACCATCCGACCGGCATTTGAAATTATTCGCACCAAACCGGATACAAAAATTGTTTCCAGTGTATTTTTTATGTGTCTTGAGGATCGGGTTTTAGTCTATGGTGATTGCGCCGTTAATCCGGATCCGGATGCACAACAACTGGCCGACATCGCTATAAATTCGGCTATCACAGCAGCGACTTTTGGTGTTGAGCCGCGAGTGGCGATGCTATCATATTCCACCGGAGAATCAGGTAAAGGAGCAGCAGTGGATAAAGTGCGTGAGGCCACGACTATTGCCAAGCAGTTACGACCCGATTTAAAAATTGCAGGTCCAATGCAGTACGATGCAGCAATCGATGCACAGGTGGCACAAACAAAATTGCCCGATAGCGATGTTGCCGGTTGTGCTACGGTATTTATTTTTCCGGATTTGAATACCGGCAACAATACTTACAAGGCAGTACAACGATCGGCCGATGCAGTAGCCATCGGACCAATACTTCAAGGTCTTAACAAACCGGTAAACGATCTTAGCAGGGGTTGCAGCGTAACTGATATTGTTAATACTGTAATAATCACAGCGATTCAGGCACAATGAATATATTAATTATTAACTGCGGTAGCTCATCGGTTAAGTATCAGCTCATTGATATCAGCAATAATGTTGTATTGGTAACCGGTCTGGTCGAACGAATTGGACAAGCAGACACACGTCATAGTGTTCAACAACGTCAGGCTAACGGTGAAATGAAAAAAACCGTAACCAGCAAGGCCACCGAGACAATTCACGATGCCTTTGATATGGTGCAAAAAGCCTTTAGTGGTAACAATACCATCGCTGCAGTTTCTGCAATTGGTCATCGCGTGGTACACGGTGGTGAACGTTTTACGCAGCCGACGTTGATCGATAAAAATGTTCTCAAGGTTATTCAGGAATTAAGTGTACTGGCACCACTGCACAATCCCGCGAATTTGACCGGCATTGAAGTGTGTTTAAAATTATTTCCAGAGTTACCGCAAGTTGCGGTATTCGACACTGCTTTTCATCAATCGATGCCGGAGCATGCTTATCGATATGCGGTACCAGAGAAGTGGTATAGCGACTATAAGGTTCGGCGTTATGGTTTTCACGGTACTTCCCATGCGTATGTCAGTAAACAGGCCGCTGAACATTTAAAAATTCCGATTAATAAACTTAATGCTATTAGTTTGCATTTAGGCAACGGTGCGAGTGTCGCTGCCATTAAAAATGGCAAGTGTATTGATACCTCGATGGGCTTGACACCATTGGAAGGTTTAGTCATGGGCACACGTTGTGGTGATCTGGATCCAGCAATTCCTTTTTATATTGCTGATGTCAGTGGTGCCAGTAATCACGAAATTTCATCGGTTTTAAACAAACAAAGTGGTTTAAAAGGATTGTGTGGTGAAAATGATATGCGTGAAGTGCAACGGCTGGCAAAAGAAGGTGACCATCCGGCACAATTGGCTTTAGATAGTTATTGTTATCGCATTAAAAAATATATCGGTGCTTATAGTGCAGTGTTGGGAACAATAGACGTGTTGATATTTACTGCAGGCATTGGTGAAAATTCTGCCATTATCCGATCTCAAATCTGTCACAATCTTTCGAGTTTAGGTATTGCCCTGGACAATGAAAAAAATAACGCTGTCCAGTATCAAGTAACTGCAATTGAAACATCGACTGCCAGGTGTAAAATTTTAGTCATTAAAACCAACGAGGAGTTGGAAATAGCACAACAAACTGTAGTGTGTATTCAAAACAAGAATACATAGCGATCAGTAAACACACGTTGCATTGTTTGAGTGCAATCACGCTACTGTGTAATGAGAATTTAACTTTTCATCGTAAAAATTTCATACCTCAATTTTTCATTCAGCTTACATTCAGGTTTAGTTTCTATACTTAACTTAATGTTAATCAGAGACTTTAATGCGTAAAATCTTATTATTTATTCTAATTCAATCTAGTCTGCTATTTTCGGGTTGTTCAACTGTGCAAACACACACTGATGATTCGATTACACCATTGCCTTATTCCGGTACGCGTCGAGCGACGGATAAAACACTGCGAAGTTTAATAAAGTATGATTATTATGGAGAGTTTTTTATTAGAGCCATGGATATTCCGCTGAGTTTTATTTCTGATACTGTTATCCTGCCTTATGATTTGTATCAACAAACTAATAAATAATACTAAAAACACAACGAAGTGAGGTCATTATGATTTTCGTACTTTATGTTGTTATTGCGACATTTATTATTGTTCAACTCTCATTAAAAGTCATCAAACTACGTCAGTTTCATAAAGTAAGTGTTGGTTATGGTGGAAATGAGGAATTACAACGTGCCATTAGTGCACAATTAAACGCGGTTGAATATTTGCCGATTGGTTTAATTTTATTGATGTCACTTGAGCTTAATATGGCAAGTATCTTATTAATCCATGCGGCAGGAATTGTTTTTATCACAGGTCGTATTTTACATGCCCGTGGAATGTTGACAGATTCGATGAAGCTGCGAGTTCTTGGCATGCAAATAACTTTTTTTATGTTAATTACATTGGCGATTTTAAATCTGATTTATTTGCCTTATGGTAAAATGTTTGATTTTTAAGGGGATGGGATAAAGTTGGTACTACTAATTTAGTACGTCTATTATTAAATAATCGCATATAAGTAAGTGTTTACTTACAACTTTACAAGTCGCAGCTGACCTGGTGGTAACTAGTTGCGAATTAGAAAACGG
The DNA here is from genome assembly GCA_048060815.1 of Thiohalomonadales bacterium. GTDB lineage: Bacteria > Pseudomonadota > Gammaproteobacteria > UBA6429 > Thiohalophilaceae > CAYQUC01. Next base: position 10,582 of record JBGMQW010000053.1, read on the forward strand.
ATATTTTATATTATATTCAAGTAAATTACTGTGTAATCAAATACTTGTGATTATTAGTTATAAGCACTTTTAAACCAAAAACCTGTTAGTATACGCTTTTTTAACCATTCGAATGATTCCATAAAGTTAGTAAGTACTCATGACTCAAAAGAAACCCAGGGCGATTGCGCTTATTTCAGGCGGGCTCGATTCACTTCTTGCTGCAAAATTAATGATTGAACAAGGTGTTCATGTTGAAGGCATTAATTTTTATACCGGCTTTTGTGTCGAAGGCCATACCCATGCAATTCGTAAAAAAGATAAAGCAAAACCAAAACGCAATAATGCCTTGTGGGTTGCTGAACAATTAGGCATTAAATTGCATATAGTTGATGTTATTGAACCTTACAAAAAAATAGTACTCAATCCGAGCCATGGTTACGGACAAAACCTGAATCCCTGTCTGGATTGTAAAGGTTTTATGGTTCAAAAAGCGGTCGAGTGGATTAACAAAAATGATTTTGATTTTATCATTACCGGTGAAGTCATCGGGCAACGCCCGATGTCGCAACGGCGTGACACCATGCCGGTGATTCAACGCGAATCCGGTGCCGGTGATTTATTATTGCGACCATTGTGCGCTCTGTTACTCCCCGAAACAAAACCTGAACGTGAGGGTTGGGTCGATAGAACACAGTTAAAAGATTTTTCAGGCCGTAATCGAAAACCACAAATTGCATTAGCTGAACAATATGGGTTCGATGAATATGCACAACCATCTGGCGGATGTTGTTTTTTAACAGACAAGTCATATTCAACAAAACTGGCGGATTTATGGTCATCCCGCGGTGAGCGTGACTATGAAATCGATGACATCATGTTACTTAAAGTCGGGCGACATATTCGCCCGGCAAAAAATTACAAACTCATTATCGGGCGGGAACACGGTGAAAATAAATATCTTGAAGGTTATCGCAAACAATTTATCCATATCAGAACACTAAGTCACCCCGGACCATTAACATTGATTGATGGCAAACCAGAAGCAGATGATATTACATTAGCAGCGTGTATTAGTGCACGATTTAGTCAAGGACGTAATGCCGACAAAGTCGATGTTGAAATAAATTATCCTGATGGTCGATCTAATAAATTATCTGTAGAACCCATTACCAAAGAAAAATTTCCAGAAAGTTGGTATTTAAAATAATACAGTAAAATACATAAATAATGAAAAAACTCGATGCTCGTCGATTACTATGCCCAATGCCTGTCATTAAAGTTCAAGACACTATTAACGAAATGCAACCTAATGAAGAACTGGAAGTCACTTGTACCGATCCCGGTGCACTCAATGATATCCCCACCTGGTGTCGAATTAATGGCCATGAAGTACTATCAACTAAAGAAGTAGCTGATGAGATAATACTTATTATTAAAGTTGGTGAGTCGTAACACTCATAATAAGGATTTAAGTGATTAAATTTTCACCTTATTAACATAATTTTTCTTTAATATACCATTAGTTCATGTATTTTCATTGAGCTTGCGCTAACCTAAAATTATCAGACAAATACTTAAGTGTTCATAGACTTAAATGATGTCTATTTAGTACACTTTGATGATAATGGATTAATTACATAAGGATAAATTATGAATATATCAATACAAAAATGGAAGCTCGGGGCAATTGTTATTTTAGTGGCATCACTGATTTCGTGTGGTGGTGGTGACAATAACGGCAACACACTCGCAACAGGTAAGTATACCGGAAAAACTTCAGAAGCAGAGATTACAGCAACGTCGATAAAAAACTTTGATGCTAATACAGTAACCTCAACGGGCTTAGTGAAAATAATAAAATCAGATATAATGCCTTTTAACAAATCACCGTGTGTCAGCGGTAAAGTTTTAAATAAATTTACTGCTGTTAATACAGCCGGCGAATTTTCAGGATCCGTAACATATTTTAAATGTTTAAATGCAAATGGAATTATATTTGATGGTCTTATTGTAATTTCAGGAAAAAAGGATCCCGTTACAGATAAATTAGAAAGACTTGCTTTAAATTTTAAAAATGTAACGATAAAAGAAAACAATAGTGAATTAGTACTGAATGGTGAATTTAATGTAGTTAACACTACTTCTGAAAAAATAACTGCTAATCTGGTTGTCGAAGATAAAATTACTGGCGCAACTTATAAATTAGAAAATTTTGTATTTGAAGTTACAGTAACTACAGATAAAACAATGGAAACTATTTCTGGTAAGTATTATGACTCAACAAAGGGTTATGTCACGATTATTACAGATAAACCACTCGTTACTATGAATGGTGCTACATATCCGGAATCCGGGATAATTAGAATTATCGGTGCATCTAAAACGTTAAATAAAAAAGCAACTATCGAAATCACCTATCAACCAGGCAATAACTATATACTAAGAATTGATTTTAATGGTGATGGTACCTATGAAGTTGACCAAAATTGTAATTGGTCACAAGCATGTAACATTGCGGCGGTGCTTTAGAATTTAGTTTTTCATTTAAGTGGGCACTTTCGTGCCCACTTTTTACTTTAAATATCATTACCATACTTCGTTAGAATCCTGTCCAGATGGTTAGCAAAAGCCTGTCTATCATTTTGATTTAAAGGTGGTGGTCCACCGGTATGAATACCACTTGAACGCATGGTATCCATAAAGTCTCTAATGTTCAGACGTTGTTTAATGTTCTCAGTGGTAAACAATTCTCCACGTGGGCTAAGCGCCAAGCCACCCTTTTCTATAACTTCAGCGGCTAACGGAATATCACTGGTGATAACAAGATCATCCTGGTGAACACGTTTGACTATTTCATTATCTGCAACATCGAATCCAGAGGCAACACGAATAAATTTGATATTGGGTGAGCGAGGCGTTTGCATGAATTGATTTGCGACCAGCGTTACCTGCACTTTAGTCCGCTTGGCAGCTCTGAATATGATGTCTTTAATAACAACAGGACAAGCATCAGCGTCTACCCAGAGTTCCATTAAACTTGTGTTCCTATAAACCTGGCCAAATGAACTCTATCCGAATACCACTGGGTTCATAGCACATCATATGTTTAGCAGGCCCTTGTCGTAACAACTCAGGTGCAAATTCTATTTTTACATTATTAGACAGTAATGACTCATGTAGCTGCATAAGGTCATCTTCTTGTCGAACTTGAAAAGCGACATGATGTAAACCAATATTCCGGTTTTTATCAAAAAGATTTTCAGGAGACTCTTTAGATTGCCATAGAGTCACCATATTAGCACCGTCTGTAACAAATATTGCCGGGTAATCAGGATTTCTTGTTACTTCTTTCCAACCCAAAATAGATGTGAAAAAAGCCGCACTTTCCTCGAGTTTTGACACTGTAAGACCAATATGGTGTACACCATGAGTGATTGGTGTTACCGGAGTATTAGTTTTATTCATATTTAATCTCAGTACTGAATTATTTGTTTTAGGATAATTCAATTATTCCTGATAAAATTCGTAAACACTTGCGCTGTTTTTTTAGGGGCTTCTAATAATGGAACATGCCCTGAATTCTCAAGAATAACTAATTTACTACCCTGGATATCGTTATGAAATAATTTTGCATTATCTACAGAAAAAACTCTATCTTTTTCTCCCCAAATAATAAGCGTAGGTGTTTTGATATTTTTTGAAACTTTACTCAAGTCTGCTTCTGTCAGCATATTGTTATAAATGATTTTTTCAATATCAGCTCTTGCACATTTTTTTGAAACAACAAGATCCTTCAATATACCTGGTATATAGGGAGGTTCTTGCATTCCTGTCTGCATAAGCTTATCAAATTTCGCTTCAGTGCATACATTTAAAAGAGGATTTGATCCCTCTTTTTCAGATAAAACCTCTAAATCGTTTTTAGAGTTACTCGTTCCCATGGCATCGATTAACGTTAGCGTTTTTACTTTTGTTGAATATAAATCCGTAAATCGTAGCGCAATGGCGCCCCCCATTGAATTACCCGCTATATGTATTTTGTTTATGTTCTTTGCTACTAAAAATTTATTTAACATTTGCGCTTGATGTGTGATGCTATAATCCAGTTTTTTACCAGAAATACTTTCGCCATGTCCTGGTAAATCAAGAACTAAAATACGATTGTTATTTTCCAACTCCGCACTAAATCTATTCCAGTTATCTTTGTCACCACCAAATCCGTGTAGTAATACTATTGCAGTATCACTGTTGATATTATTTTCGAGATAGACTATATCTCCAAAATCCAGTTTTACAGATTTAACTTCTAAATTAGCACGGCTCCTTTCATAGTTAATGGCCATCGAGTATAGTTTTTTATCACTACAGCCAATAATACTGAAGACTATAAATATCATTAGTGATTGTATAATTAATTTAAACATTATCCTAAATCCCATTTTTATGTTCTACTTTATATCATTCCGCTAAATCATATATTTTGTGTATTGACTTCCAGCTACGGGTAGTCGCTTCAACACTTAATTTATTCTCAATAAAGTTATTTGATAATTTACTTTTACCATAGCCATTTGGGCAATAAAGGTAAACTTCTTTATCTTTTATAACTAATTTTTCGGGAGATTTTACGTATTGTTGAATTTCAGTATATTTGTCTTTAGATGGTTTATCCGATAAAAAAGTCACCAGGACAATTGTGCCATTTTTTTCTGTATCTATCGATTTAAAAGGAAGATTATTTATGATTTTTTTAAAATCATTTTTGCTACGAATTATCACAGGAACATGAAATTTATATGTTTTCTTAATGGCTTGCTCAATAATTGATTTTAAATCTGCTTTGTTTTTGGTTTTAGTGTTGAACAAAACATTACCACTTTGAATATACGTTACTACATTCTCAAATCCAAGCGATTCAAAGAGTAATTTTAAATCAGCCATTTTAATTTTCTTTTGACCGCTAACGTTAATTCCGCGAAGTATTGAAATGTAGTTCATTTGTTAATTAAATTTCCTTAAAATTCAACTTTTATAATTTTACTCACTATTTATCAAAAAAAGGAATTTGTTGCTATTTTTATTGCAGTATCGACATTTTCTCTGACTAGTTTATATGACGCTATCCGCAGCTTTATATTCCATAATTAACATATGGAAATAAAAGTAGTTTTTCTATGCAAATCTGACGGGTATTTATTTTAACTAAGTCATAATTGATACTCAATAATGTGATATTAAGTTGTATTTATTACACATTCAGACTAAATCTTTGAAAACGCTATTAAATATCCTAGCTATTGGGTGGTTATTGTGTTCTAATCGCTGCGCTATAATTGTATATTATCTCGGTTCTATCTAGTGGTACCCATCCTGTGTGTTCTTCTGTAATTTTCCTTGATTAATTTGCAATATTTTATAATTTTTAATGAGGATATTTTTAAATGGTTACAGGAACAGTAAAATGGTTCAATGAATCGAAAGGTTTTGGCTTTATTACACCGGCAGATGGTAGTGCAGATGTATTTGTACATTTTTCAGCAATTAAGAGTGATGGTTTTCGTACATTAGACGAAGGTCAAGAAGTTTCTTTTAATGTAGAAACTGGTGATAAAGGTCCACAAGCAACTGATGTGCAAGTGAGCGCTTAGTTGCTATAATAGACTGCATATGAAAATCCTGCTTGGGTGACCTTGCAGGTTTTTTTTTCTTCCTTTGCTTAACTGGTGAAACTTAAATGAAAAAAATGTTTGTTGGTGGCCTGCCGCATAATGCTAATGAAAAAAGCGTTACAGAATTATTTTCGGAATACGGTAAAGTTCGTTCAATTGAACTTATTAGCGATATTTTTTCAGGAAAATGCAAAGGATTCGGTTTTGTCGAAATGGAAGGTCACGAAGCTCGTGCTGCTATTGCCGGTCTTAATGGAAAAAGTATGGGTGAAAGAAATCTAATCGTTAAATATGAAGACACCAGCAAAAAGGGTAAAGGTGGTCGACGTCGTTAAAAAACCAGTTTAATTTCTATCATTAGCGTTATATTCGGTTTTATGCCCATAAAATGTATTGAATAAGTGCAAATGTGATTCTAGAGAGAATTCATCTTTTCGGATAGGATACTGTTTTACCCATTCAATTAACATTTCCAGATTTTCATTTTGTTTTTCAGCAGATTGATATTTATGAGATTCCCATGGACGTTTCTTGCAATTTCTAATACATGTTTCAATATCAAGATTTAAAAATATTATTTCAGTTGCGTTATTTAATGCCACAGCCAGCAAGTCAGAATAACCACCTTCAATAACCCACGATTTATTTTTTTCTATAAATTGCTTGATTGTAGCTGCACTATCTTTTAATGCTTTTCTGGTTGGTGGATTAGTGTCTTCCCATGCCAGGATATCCAAATCCAAATGCTGTAAGTTTTGTTTAGACGCATACTGCATTGCGAGGGTAGATTTCCCGGAGCCAGAGTTTCCAAATATAATTATTCTTTTCATGATAAAGTCGTTTAGATATCAGACCATACAGCATATTCATTGCCATTAGGATCAGCAAAATGAAATCGACGGCCACCCGGAAATGAAAAAATAGTTTTGATAATAGAACCACCGGAATTTTCAATTTTAGCAAGAGTCTTTTCCAACTCTTTACTGTAAAAAACTATTAGTGCACTGCCATTTTTAGTTGAGACAGTTAAATCTGATTTGAAAAAACCACCATCAAGTCCTGCGTTTGAGAAAGCAGTATACTCATGGCCATAATCAACAAAAGACCAACTAAATATTGCACTGAAAAAGGTTTTAGTTGCTTCAATATCTTTGGCAGGAAATTCAATGTAATTCATTTTTTCATGTTCATTCATTGTTGTTCTCTAATTATGTGAGTTACGCCAGATTTTAAATATATTCGATATTGAAACAAATTCAGGATTTTGTAGAAAAAGTTTATGTTATAACATAGACTATTTTTAGACTACCATGGATTTTAAAATAACTCGACATTTTTAGTTTTATTTAAAATATAATCATTATCCAGCGTATTTTTGTATTATTCAATTTTATATTACGTTGAATTTTGTTACAAAAGTCAAAATATTTTACTGCAAAGAACACCAGGGACTATTCTTATAGAGAAAGATTAAACACAATTACTATGATTCCCTTTAAAAATAAAGATATTAAAAATGTTTTTAACACATATCCATCTGTTATTCGAAATAAATTATTGGATATCCGTCAGTTAATATTTGATGTTGCAAAAGAAAATGAAGAAATTGGTGAAATAAATGAGACATTAAAATGGCAACAACCGAGTTATTTAACATTAAATCCCAAAAGTGGTACAACAATTCGTCTAGCATTCGTTGAACCATCTAAACTCGGGATCTATGTACATTGCCAAACTACTTTAATTGCTGAGTTTAAGGAGGTTTATCCCGAAATGGATTACGAGAAAAATCGAGCAGTTTTATTTAATTATAGAAAGAAATTACCATCTAAAATTATAAAACATTTTATTTACCTGGCATTAACGTATCATTATCGAAAAAAACGCAATATAGGAATTTAATTATTAATTTGGAGTTTCCCAACCTAAAACTGCCTGGTAGTGTTTTTTTGAATCAAGATGGACAATTGTAAATACATCGGACATTAATTTTTCAGCATTCTTAATATCATTAATGCTGAATACACCGCGGAATGTATAATACTTAAATTCTTTATTTGTTTGAGGATCTTTTGATTTGACTTGTTTTTTTTCAATTCCGGCCTTTTTAAAAACAGATTCGGCGCGTTTCATTGCAGTTTTATCTATTGATATCACCGGTAGATCAACTTCAAAATTATTTTCATCCACCTTTTGAAATTGAAAATATTTTCCTGTTGCCTTATTTTCATAAACAAAAAATGCATTTACCTCTTGCTTAAGCATCAGACGAATAAGTGATTCAAAAGAAGGCTTACTTTCAGCAGATACCGAGAAACTAATGATTAGTGATAATATGGCAATAAGTTGAGACTTACCCATTAAAATATAGCCCATTAATTTATTGTGGATAGATCATTTTAATCGTCCACAATTAAAAATAACAGTAATATTTATTTCAACCTAGATTCCGCAGTTGAACACTCAAGACTACACTGCATGGCAGTTTAACTGCGGAATCTAGGATAATAGTTAATTTGTAATTAACACTTATAATTTTTCAGTATGAAAATAGCGATTACATTTCGAGCAATAAATTTTAAGTTGTAGTTATGTTTAATCCTTTTATAAATTTGAAAGATTTATAA
>JBGMQW010000054.1:0-13838 GCA_048060815.1 Thiohalomonadales bacterium
TCACAACCGTTAAGTATTTAAGCATTATAAATATTTAATGGATTTTTTAATGACGCTAAAGGACTGCAATATGACTATTTTTCCTTCGAAGCTTTTTTCAGTTACCCTGTTAAGTTTGGCTTTAATTTTTTCTAACTCAGTATTTTCTGCTCCAATTACATTAATTATCGATTCTCCAGAACAAGCTCGACTGGGAGATGCTGTTAGTTTTGATGCAAGTCGATCAACTGGTGATGTACCCTTAAATACTTATTCATGGACAGTTACAAAAATGGGTGGCACCGCATCTGCTCCGGTTAGTCAGGCTTCACCATCTTATTTATACACATTTGATACAATAGGTGAATATTCGGTTAAATTAACAGTCAATGATGATGCAGCACATACTTTAATAAAAATAATTACCATTCTCGATATCAATAGTCCAGTAGTAATGCCTGCAACAATAACCATCAGTTCGCCAGCTGGTACAGTGTATCAAACGGGTGAAATCATTACATTTACCAGTAGCGATGTTACTGGCAATAATAATTGGGATTTTGGTGATCTAAAAAATTCCACATACAATACCCAACAAGATCCTAAAATTAGGGTAGTGGAATTTGGTCTTGAAGGCACTAATGATAAATTAAGTACAATCACACATCGTTTTTTAGATGCGGGTACATATACTGTTACTTTGGCAAATCAAACAGGTTATCCGGATAAAACAAATTCAAAAGCATTAACGAGCACTTATACTAAATCCATAACTGTAGAAGGCCTCCCAATTGAAGGTATTCCAAAGCTACCAGAAGATTTATATGATTTGCACTGTGCGAACTGTCATGGTTTACGTGATCGTGATAATTCCGTTCCACCCAAGTACACATTAAATGTCAATAAGGGTGAATTTTCTTTCCTTGCTAAAAATAAACCTACCGAACAACAAATTCGGGATGCCTATCAGAATGTTCCATTAATGTCGAATATTTATAAATTAAGCAGCACTGAAATAACAGAGATGGTTGCGTTTATAAATACACTAATACCGAATCCAATACCACAAACCGCTGGTCAAACTTTTACTGCTCAATGTTCACGGTGTCATGGTCGAGGAGATGGTGCTTATGCAGTAGGTGTTGTTAATGCAACAGCAGCACAGATTCTTGATGCAATTAAAACTGTCCCTGATATGAATACAATCCCGTATGACCAGGTAAGTCTGGATTTAATTGCGGGTTTTCTTGATGATTCAAAGCCTACCTTTGCGTTATTACCTCAACCGACGACTGGCGATGGTTTATACATAATGTACTGCAGTTATTGCCATGGTCTTGATGGCGTTGGTGGACCTTATGTTAAAGAATCAATTGCTGGTGCTGGTTTATCCGGATATATGATTATGTCTGAAGTAGCAAAAAAATCTCAAACAAATATGATGGGTAGATTACTCAACAAGTTTAATATTGCTGAGGCAGGTTTGATTGCGGATACTTTAAATAGTACTGGACCTTCACCAGAAGCGGATGAGAATGATCATGATTAATAAACTGACTAGAATTAGTAAAGGAATACGGTGGATAAAATGAAAAATACAGTAAAAATTATATTAGTAGCATTTATAGCTTTGTTCCTGTTTGCTTGTAGTAGTAGTAATGATCCGGCTCCAAGTACTAACAAAGGTGCGGGAACCGGGCCTACTGATCCTGTTGTAATTGCAAAACAAGTTGCGGCTGGTAAAGAATATTATATGAGTGAATGTGCTGTTTGTCATAAAGCAGGAGCAGACGATACTACTAATGCCTTTAGTTCTGTTGATTTAGTAGTAGATTATCAAGGTAAAACTAAAGCCGCAAAAGACACTTATATTGTTCCAGATATGCATACTTATGGACTAGCAGGGTCAGACAATCATAATTTAATGGGACGGTTTGATCTAGTGCCAGCACAAAGTGTTGCTGATTTAAAAGCCTATTTTGAAACAGCTTTAAAGTAATAGGTTTGTTAAAAAATACCTGGATTTATCCAGGTATTTTTTTGTCTTAATTTTAAAGTGTTAAATTTTACTTAGTTAATTTTATTTTTTATTATCAGGCTGCCACAAAACCTCTTGTCCATTTTCAAATCGAGCTAATGTTCGCGCTATTACAAAAAGTAAATCGGATAGGCGGTTAACGTAAGCCCGTAAAGCCGAACAAACATTTTCTGTTCTAGAAAGACGCACAATTACTCGTTCAGCACGTCGACATATTGTTCTAGCAAGATGGCAGCAACTAGTCGCTTTTCCACCTGAAGGTAAAATAAATTCTTTTAACAATGGTAACTCTTGATTTAGATTATCAAGATCGCATTCTAATTGGTTGACGTGTTCATTAGAGATAACAGTATGTCCAGGTATGCAAAGTTCACCACCAAGATCAAAAAGCTCGTGTTGAATTCGAAATAATAGTGTTGTGATTGTTTCCGGAATTTCATGAGACAATACCATACCGATGATACTGTTCAATTCATCAATTGTACCAAATGCTTCAACACGATCATTGTCTTTATCAACACGGCTACCATCGCCTAAACCGGTACTGCCATCATCGCCGGTACGCGTATAAATTTTTGAAAGTCGATTACCCATGTCAAATTTTGTTATAAAAAATGAATGTATTTAACCATTTTTTATATGTTAATTACTACTAATATGATAGTTTCCATTATGATAAATGATACTTAAGAAGTTAGCTGATGTTAATACAATTACTGTGTCTCATATTGAAATAGAAGTAGAATAATAATTAATATATAGTGAGATATTTGTGCCACTATATATTTGTATGAATATTATACAATACACGCAATATAAATGTGGTTTGTTTAAATAATATTCATATCTGGACGATGTAATGATTATAATATGCGATTGGACTAAACCAACGCTATTCCATCTTTTGTAAATTGCAAAACTAATAAATAAATGCAGCGTATATTAATATTAAATTCAAAAGGAGGTTGTGGTAAAACCACGATCACCACAAATCTTGCCAGTTATTATGCTCATGAGGGTTATAACACGGCTTTAATGGATTTTGATCCCCAGGGATCCAGTACTCAGTGGTTAAGTGTACGTTCGCTTGAAAAACCGATAATTCACGGTATTGTTGCGCATGCTAATACCTCAATGGGACAAACCAGTGCATTTCAAAACAGAGTTCCCCATGGTACTGAAAAAGTGATACTTGATACCCCGGCAGGTATTAATGGTGAACAACTTAAGAAATTGATTGCTCAGACTGATGTGGTTATTATCCCGGTTTTACCGTCACCAATTGATATTCATGCAGTATCACGGTTTATCCAGGAATTATTGTTGGGCGCTAAAATACGACATACCCAGGTTCGCGTTTGTGTTATTGCCAATCGGATCAAACGACAAACAAATGTTTATAAATCCTTAAAACGATTTTTAAATAATCTTGATATGCCATTTTTAACTGAATTACGGGACTCACAAAATTATGTACATGCTGCTGAGCGTGGTTTAGGGATCTACGAAATGTGGGATAGCAGGGTCGCTAAAGATAAAGACGAATGGCAGCCAATGTTGGATTGGCTAGGGCGGGAAACACACGTACAAACTACATCTGGTTTTATTCCACAATAATTTACTAGTTATAAACGTAAGCTAATCACAGGCCATTGACGATCAATAGCTAATTGCTTCAGTTTATCATCAGGATCGACTGCAACAGGGTTACTAACTTCCTCAAGCAGTGGTAAGTCATTGATAGAATCAGAATAAAACCAACTATTGTGTAAGTCAAAAGAGTTATTTTTTAACCAATCATGTAGACGAGTGACTTTACCAACCTGAAAGCATGGGATACCAGATAATTTGCCGGTAAACTGGCCATTAATAATTTCTGGATCAGTCGCAATCAAGTCATCCACTCCCAGTGCTGCAGCGATTGGTTCGGTGATAAATCGATTGGTTGCCGTGATGATTAAAAGATAGTCACCGAGTTCACGGTGTTTTTGAATTAAATCTTTAGCAGCCTTAGTAATTATGGGGACTATTTTTTTTGTCATAAATTCTTTATGGTAAATTTTAAGCTGTTCCATCTTAATTTCAGACAAGGGTTTAAGGCTAAAAGCATGGAATTCATATATATCCAGGCTACCATTTTTATATTGCTCATAAAATTGTTGATTTTTTATCTCATAGATATTTTTATCCACTAAGCCCTGTTCGGATAAGAAGATTCCCCACAGATGGTCGCTATCTCCGGCTAAAAGAGTGTTATCAAGGTCGAAAATCGCTAAATTCATATAAATTCCTTAAAATGGGCTACTATTTTTGTGTAAATATCACAAATTTGATGTTATGAGACATTTTAATTATATCGCGTAACCCATTATTTAATCAGCATTTTTATTGTAAAGTAAACTCAATTTGGATGCTTATTTTTTGTAATAATTGTCTACTACGCGTACTATAAGATATATGACTCAGAAAACACAGATTATTGATAAACAGGGATACCGACACAATGTTGGCATTATCTTGTGTAATCAGAAAGATCAGTTATTTTGGGCTCGACGAATTGGAGAAGATGCATGGCAATTCCCTCAAGGTGGTGTACGAGTAAAAGAGAGTTTGAAAACAGCAATGTATCGAGAGCTAAATGAAGAAATAGGTTTGTGTTCAAATGATGTCGAAATCATCGGTTCAACAAATGACTGGTTACATTATAAACTACCTATACAATATATTGATCATGAGCGTAAACCACTGTGTATCGGACAAAAACAGATTTGGTTTATGTTGCGATTGATTACACATGAAAAAAAAGTCTGTTTAACTAAATCAAAAAAGCCGGAATTTGATGGTTGGTGTTGGACTAATTACTGGGAACCTATAAACCGGGTAGTCTCATTTAAACGTGATGTTTACCAGCATGCACTAGAGGAACTTGAATCAATTTTATACCCTGATCAGAATCATCATCATGGGTATCGCAACGTTAAGCGATAAATTTATTTCAACTATTTTTCTGTTCTTTTCCTGAGTACTATTATTAACAGTATTTTTGACTCAACGTCATAGTTTGTTAATGTAATTCGTTAATTCTGCAATACACTATTTAATCTGAGCTCGGGTTATTAACAACGTTTAAAAATACATATACAACAAATAGATTCATTAATTTAACTACTTTAGAGTAAACAACAATGATGTTAGATACCTTACGACGGATAGTGACCGAGGTTAGTTCAGCACCGAATCTGGATGAAGCCTTAAAAATCATTGTGCATCGTATAAAACAGGCAATGGCAGCAGAAGCCTGTTCTGTATTTTTAACAGATTTAATTCAAAAAGAACATGTATTAATGGCAACAGAAGGTTTAAAACCAGAATCAGTTTTGATGGTTCGTGTCGGTTTTGACCTCGGTTTAGTAAGTCTTGTTGTAAAACGCGCAGAACCTTTAAACATTGAAAATGCCAAACTCCACCCAAAATATTGTTATTTTGAAGAATCAGGAGAAGATGAATTCAATGGTTTTTTAGGTGTGCCTATTATTCATCATAAAAAAGTGCTTGGTGTTATTGTTGTGCAACAACATGAAGCAAAAAAATTTGAAGAATCCAATGTTACATTACTGGTTACCATTGCCGCACAACTTGCTGGTGCAATTGCTCATGCTGAAGTTAGCGGGGATGTTTCCAGCTTTCAGGTATTAAAGAGTATTGATTCAAGACCATTAAATGGTTTACCGGGAGCCAGTGGCGTTGCTTTAGGTACAGCAGTTGTGATGTACAATACTACCGACATCATGAAAATTCCCGATAGACCAGTGGATAATCCTGAAGATGATATTGAATTATTTTTATCGGCAGTTGATAAAGTTAAACATGATATATCCGTTCTATCTAAACGACTGGAACATGTTATTCCAGCTGAAGATCGTGCATTATTTGACGCTTATAATTTGATGTTGAGCAGCGACACAATGATTGATGCAACAGTCGATAGAATTAAAAATGGTAATTGGGCAGAAGGTGCATGGCGAGTTACCATTGAAGAACACGTAAAAGTGTTTAATGAAATGGAAGATCCCTATTTACGCGAACGTGCAGATGATGTTCGTGATTTAGGTTTACGTGTGTTGACGCACATCTCAAATGAAGATGTGACCAGTACAAAAATTCCGGATAATGCTATTATTGTTGGAGATACCATTTCAGCATCAATGTTGACTGAAATCCCGATAGAGAAATTAGCCGGAGTTATCTCTTCATCTGGATCATTAACGTCACATGTCGCGATACTAGCACGAGCAATGAACATACCAGCAGTGATGGGGGTTGTTGATTTACCTATCGCGCAAGTTGATAGAGTTAGTACTATTGTTGATGGTTATAACGGACGAGTTTATTTTTCTCCATCAACATCAGTGCAAATTGAATACCAACGACTAGCCGATGAAGAACAAGAATTAACAAAAGAGCTGCAGGAATTAAGTGGCCTCCCTGCAGAGACACAAGATGGTGTTCGTATTCATCTATATGCTAACTCTGGTTTAACTGCTGATATTCAACCCATGTTAAATTCAGGAGCGGAAGGTATTGGTTTGTACCGTACTGAATATCCGTTTATGGTGCGAAATAGTTTTCCAGGAGAAGATGAACAGAAGAATATATATAAGAATGTATTAGAACCATTTTCTCCCCGGCCAGTTACTTTACGAACACTGGATATAGGTGGTGATAAATCGTTACCATACTTTCCTATTAAAGAAGACAACCCCTTTCTTGGCTGGCGAGGAATTCGTATCACCCTGGACCATCCTGAAATTTTTCTGGTTCAGGTTCGCGCAATGTTACGGGCGAGTGCCGGATTAAATAATCTGAACATATTATTACCAATGATTAGTAATTTACATGAACTAGAAGAAGCAAAAGCATTAATCAATCAAGCTTTTGAAGAATTAATTGAAGAGGGCGAAACAATCGTTCGACCCAAAATTGGTGCAATGATTGAAGTTCCATCTGCAATATTTCAAGCGGCAGAATTTGCAAAACGGGTAGATTTTTTGTCTATCGGCACGAATGATTTAACACAATATATTTTGGCGATAGATCGTAACAATCCCAATGTAGCTGATTTATATGATCCTTTTCATCCATCGGTGTTAATGGCACTATTACAAGTAGTGGATGCTGCAAGAGCTACGAACACACCTGTGAGTGTCTGTGGCGAATTGGCTGGAGATCCACTAGCAACTTTAATTTTACTTGGTATGGAAATGGACAGCTTAAGTATGAGTTCTTCCAGTTTATTACGAGTTAAGTGGGTGATTCGAAATTTCACTATATTACAAGCTAAGAAAATTTTACGAGAAGCATTATTACTCCATGAAGCCAAGCAAATACGAGAATATTTAAAAAATATCCTGATCGGAGCTGGTTTAGGTGGCTTGTTACGTGCAGGTAAATCTTAAAATACCAATAATACATTGTTATATCTCATCATTTTCATTAATTAATTAAAAAATCATCTATAATCTTATGGTGTAAATAATGAATGATAAATGTGGAAATACATAAAGTAGATGAGTAAGACGAATAAAGAAAAGAATAAAGTCAAAAAATCACGTGCAGCATTTCAAAGTGACGATAAGTTAACATTAAAAGATGTTATGGACATGTTACTTGAAGACGGCCGGGTAGGTAAAACTGAATACGACACTGTTATTTTTCCAGCTCGCAGTACTGCAACTCTTGATATTCATCCAATTGTTCTGATATCACAGCAAGAATGGACGGATAAAACAAAAAAAAATCAAATACTCGATGCTTTTATACTAAGTGAATGGTTAGCAAAACGTGTAGGACTACCTTTTTATCATATCGATCCTTTAAAAATTGATGTTAGCTCGGTCACTCAAGTTATATCTCAAGCATATGCAAATCGATACAAAATTTTACCGGTAGAAGTTACGAATGAAAAAATTGTTGTAGCAGTTTCTGAACCGTATGTTACTAATTGGGAAACTGAATTACGTCATGTCACTGGAGGACTGGAGATTGAAAGAGTATTTGTAAATCCAGTTGATGTATCTCGTTACATAGATGAATTTTATCGGCTTAGTGATTCGATACGCAGTGCCACAGCTAAAAACGAAAATGACATTCCTGGTATTAGTAATTTAGAACAATTAGTAGAATTAGGGAAAACAGGAAAATTAGAAGCAAATGATCAACATGTAGTACATGTAGTCGACTGGTTATTACAATATGCATTTGAACAACGCGCCAGTGATATTCACATGGAACCCCGACGTGAAATCGCCAATATCCGATTTCGAATTGATGGTGTATTACATTTAGTCTATGAAATGCCAATGACTGTAATGCATGCTGTTGCAAGTCGTATAAAAGTATTAGGACGGATGGATATTGTTGAAAAACGACGACCTCAGGATGGTCGTATCAAAATGAAATTACCCGATGGTAAAGAAGTCGAATTACGTTTATCGACCATGCCAACTGCGTTTGGTGAAAAATTCGTTATGAGAATTTTTAACCCCGATGTATTAACAAAAGATTTTACAGCAATGGGATTCAGTGAGAAAGACATCGTAACCTGGAATGAGATGGTTACGCAACCTCATGGGATTATCCTGGTAACCGGTCCAACTGGTTCAGGAAAAACAACTACGTTATATTCAACATTACGTCAGCTCGCAAGCCCGGATATTAATGTTTGCACAGTAGAAGATCCGATAGAAAATATTGTTGAAGAATTTAACCAAATGCAAACACAGCAAAATATTGGTTTGGATTTTGCAACAGGAATACGAACCTTATTAAGACAAGACCCTGATATAATAATGGTTGGTGAAATAAGGGACAAAGAGACAGCTGAAATGGCAATTCAGTCAGCTTTAACAGGACATTTAGTTTTATCAACTTTACACACTAATGACTCGGCAGCGGCTATACCACGGCTACGTGAAATAGGTGTACCCGCTTATCTAATTAATGCAACTTTAATCGGTGTGATGGCGCAGCGTTTAATTCGCACACTTTGTCCTCAATGCAAGCAACCAACAGAAGTAAATGAAGACCTGTGGAAAAGATTAACGCGGCCTTACAGTATGAGTGGTAAAGCTCGATTTTTTGAACCTGTGGGTTGCAAAGATTGTCGAGAAACCGGATTCATGGGAAGAATAGGAATTTATGAAATGTTAAAATTAACTAACGACTTGCGTCATAAAATAACACCTACAAGTGATGCAAGTGATATTCGCGCATTAGCTTTAAAAGAAGGTAATTCACAATTACGAATAGATGGTGCACGAAAGATAGCAATGGGAATAACAACAATTGACGAGGTATTAAAAGTTGTGTCATTGGGTAATGATTAAAAAAATGATAGGGCTATCCTGATTTCATAGCCGAATTTAAACTGCTAATTTACTTATTCGCAGCTCAGGTTAGTTAATAATAGATAATCTTTCAGACCAATTCCCATCAGGCAGAAATTCAGCTTTCTCATTAACAGCAGTTGCCTCATTGTCTCTTCCAAGAGATGTTAATATTTCACCCTTTAATAATAAAGAATTTCGAGAATTTGGACTTAATGTGATAGCTTGATTAATCCTTTCTAACGCATGATGATTCTCTCCGGTAATAAAATGCACCATGGCGAGATTATGGTAGCCTTTTTGATAGCTATTATCCAATGTGATGGTAGAAATAAAATGTGCTTTAGCAGTTTTATGATCACCACGGCTAGCATAAATAACACCCAGATCGTCATGCGCTTCTGCATTGCGTGGCTCAAGTTGAATCGCTTTTGTTAAATCCTGTTCAGCTTTTTCATGATTGCCTAACCATAGATAACGTACTCCTCGTTTGGTATAACCGACAGTATCAAGTGGATTTCTCTGAATATAAATACTTAAATCAGAAATGGCATCTTCCAATTGTCCCATACGACCTTTGGCCATACCACGTCCAAAATAGGCTTTATCCAGGTTAGCTAATTTTATTGCTTTATCGTAATCGTTTACCGCAATAAAAAACTCATTCAGTTTTAAATAAGAGTCACCTCGTAATAAAAAATTCTGAGCAGTATTGTTATCGTTTACTATATTTTTGCTGTACAACTTGATATTATTTTGAATATCATTAAATTGTGTTAAATGTTGTTTTGTAGTAGATATATTTTTTCTAATTAATTCAGGTTCTTCAACTAATGGATTAATATATTTACCAACGAAAGTGGGTAAGTGATTAAAGCAAGCCAGATATTCTTCACTTTTTATAACATCTGAATTAAATTCATCCTCGTCAATGGAAAGTAATATTTTGTCGTTAAAAAAAGTACCTTCACATTGTTCATAAATTAGATAACCTGATGCATCATATTGACGAAAAGAATGTAATTTATCATTGTACGAATGAATATTTATTAAAGTTTGAATTGGAGCATTACGATAAACGGGTAGATATGCAGAAAGATAATCTCTAATCACTCGACCTTTATTATCATATTTGTAAACTTCAATAGTATGAATATTATTTTTATTTTCTTTTTCCCATTGAATAACACTGAGTAATTTATTTGTTTTTTTATCGAAATAACGTGTTTCGGTATAGTAATCCTTATTTGATGGATAACCACCGATAACTGACGTGGTACGAACTTTATATTTTTTTAATTGTTGCTGGTGTATTTGATAAAGCGAGTCGGTAAATTTATTCCATGTTTTAATGTGATGTAAATCAATCGTCATCTTTTTCGGTTTTATGCTTGATTCTGTCGATGATTGTGTAGCCTGCGATACTACAGGAATAAAGAACAAGCTAGTTATGCACAGTGATATAATATGGCGATTCATTTGAGACTCCAATATTAAAATTTATTATTCAGGTTATTTAGCTTACATTCTTTATTGTGACAATGAAATGCTGACTTTATTCACTAATTTATAATATATTTTTCTCAGGTGAAATTATTGCATTTCGCAGTTATTTATTTATTAAAAGTATGCAATTTGCCATTAATTTTAGAAAACTTTATTCAATGTTATTTTAATCGTCATTAAATATAGTTTTACGTTCTATCTACCAGGAAATGGTTATCGAAATGAATTTGATTAATAACTAAATTTGATTTTAAAATAACGCCAATAATTCAGCCGCATGATTTCGTTGCGAACCTTTACAACTAATAAACCGTCGTACACTGAATTTTTTTATAGCATGAGCATTTCGATAGGAGTGTTGGATAAAACTGGTATTGTGGTTTGATATTAATACCGGGATTCTTTTAGCTGATAATTCTTTTGCGATATCAGCAAGTTGAATTTGTTGTTCTTCATTAAACCCACCAACACTGTAACTCGTAAAATTGGCAGACTTTGATAATGGTACATATGGTGGGTCGCAATAAATAACATCACCACTACGTGCATTGTTCATTATGTTGGTAAAATCAGAATGTTTAAATATTGCTTTACGGGCTTTGTGGTGAAAAAACAGCATCTCTTGTTCCGGGAAATAAGGTTTGGTATATCTTCCAAAGGGAACATTAAATCCTCCTTTCTGGTTATATCGGCATAAACCATTATAGCCGTGTCGATTAAAATAAAGGAATAAAGTAGCTTTTCGATGAATATCATTAGTTTGGTTGAATTCATCCCTGAATTTATAATATTTATCCTCGTGATTATTTTTTTCTGTAAATAAACGACGACATTGTTTAATGAATATTTCACCGTCTCTTTTCAATATATTATACAGGTTTATCAAATCAGGATTGTTATCAGTTATTAAATAACGAGAATAATTTGTATTTAAAAATACCGCAGCAGAACCTGCAAAAGGCTCGATGAGTCGTTTACCTTCAGGTAATATTTCTTCTATGTGTGGTAGCACACGATATTTATTTCCAGCCCATTTTAAAAATGGTTTATTTTTATTGTTTTTTTTCATTTTAAATCTTTAACAAATATTTTTGAATTTCGTTGATAATTATACAAATTACGTTTTTTCATTGGCAAGTCTTCATACTCGGCAGCTTTAAATTTTCGTTCCAGGAACCAATGTGCAGACTGTGTTGTGAGCACAAATAATCTTGAAATATTTTTATGTTTTGCTTCACGTTCAATGTAATTTAATAAAGTGTCTCCACGTGATTGATTAAGATATTGCGGGTGTACAGCAAGGCAAGCAAGCTCAGCTACTTTCTCATCCAGGTAGGGATACAATGATGCACAAGCAATAACCATTCCATCACGTTCTGTTATAATAAAATGTTTTATTTCTAATTCGAGTTGTTCACGAGATCGTCGAACTAATATACCTTGTTGTTCCAGTGGTGTTATTATTTTCAATATACCACCAATATCATCCAGATGTGCCTGTCGAGTACCTTCGAAGAGCTCGGAAGTAATTAATGTGCCTATGCCATCACGTGAAAATAGTTCGAGTAATAATGCACCATCTATGTGTCGATTAATTAAATGACAACGTTTTACACCATTAAAACACGCATTGATTGCATTGTTAAGATTGTGTTCAATTGATAGTGAATTTGATTTATTTAATTTTAAAATTTCTTCTGCTTGAGTTAATGTTAATTCATGTAATAATTTGCTATTTTTATCAACAACACCATCAACATCGGTTAAATATATTAATTTCTCGGCCTGCAGTGACTTTGCTACTGACATTGCCACATCTTCAGATCGTAAATTAAAAACTTCTCCTGTTGGTGAATATCCAAGGGGAGAAATTAATACCATCGAATTATTAGTCAGTTGCTTAAGGATGGCATCTTTGTCTATGCTTCTTACAATCCCTGTATGCGCAAAATCAATACCATTTTGTACTCCTAGTGGTTGGGCTGTAATCATATTACCTGATACTACTCTAAGTGCGGCACCATGCATGGGTGAATTTGCCAGACCCATTGATAATAAAGCTTCAATTTCAACTCGATTACTTCCAATAGCTTCTATCGCAATTGATAATGTTACGTCATCGGTTATTCGCATGTCTTTTTCGTAATAACATTGAATATTTTGTTGCTGCAATCGTTTTTCAATTTGTGGTCGTGCACCATGAACTAATACTAGCTGAACCCCTAGACTGTTTAATAAAGCGATATCGTGCACTAATGTGGAAAATTGCTCATCAACCAGCATTTCCCCGCCAAAACTGATTACAAATGTCTGGTTTCGAAAGGCATGAATGTACGGAGCGGAGCTTCTAAACCACGATACGAATTCAAAATTGCTAATATTGTCTGTTTTTTTCAACATTAAATTTCTATTAGTTTGATCTGTTGCTAGTATACAATAGAACTGTGAATTTGCTATAAGTATCGCAGATAAGATCCTGATATGACAATGAATTTTAGCTTTGTTGGTATCTAAATATATTTATATAGTAAATATTTATGGAATTTTTAGCCTGGAATCCCGTTATGAGTATTGATAGCTTGTAAATTGATCAATGTTTGATCGTTTAACCTAGATTCCGCAGTTGAATACCGTGTAGAGTAGTCTTGAGTGTTCGATTGGCGTAACTAAAAAAGGAGCTAATGGCGAGTCCTTAGCGAGTTTTTTAGTATAGCCAAGCGGACACTCAAGGCTGCTATGCATGGTGTAGCGTCTCACCCTACAGGTGAATATAATAATCACTCTATGTTGTTAATAACCATAAAGTTAATCGACCCACGAAGCGGTCAACTGCGGAATTTAGGTTTAAGCAAGCTAATTGATAGTGTAGTTGTTCTAATGAGAGTAATAGTGATGGCCACCATGCCCGCCATAATATGGATAAAAGTAAG
>JBGMQW010000054.1:13938-18852 GCA_048060815.1 Thiohalomonadales bacterium
TAATGAGAGTAATAGTGATGGCCACCATGCCCGCCATAATATGGATAAAAGTAAGAAGAGTATCCATAACCATAGCCATAGTAACCGCCATAGCCGTAACCACCGTAGTAATAGGGATCAAGAGAATTGCGATCGGGCCAGAGTACATGCTCCTCAACGGAGACTACGGGTAATTCATAATTAAATTCACCAACTTTACTTTCTTCGATTCGATTTAATTTTCCGACTATAGTAATTTCTCTTTTTTTCGTATAACTATTGGGTTCTATAAATCGATTGAAATTAGCAATAAATCGTCGTGAATCCTTTTTACCGAATGTGACAGGACGTGCCTCATCATCAAGCGGATAACCTAATACTGTTATTTGAGTGTTATCTTTATTATTTTTTACGTCAATAATGGTGCCGCCCCAGCGAACAGTTTTACCAAGAGAAGAGTGTAATTCTGGATTTTCTAGAGCTACTGTTTTTTCAGATTCAGGAAGTTGCAACATTACAGGGGGCTTAATAGCACAAGAAGTTAGTGCTACCGTAATTATACTTAAAGCTAATATTTTAAGCTTATTCATAATAATGTAGACCTCATATTACGTAAGAGGTTGCGTATTCAAACAAAATTTTGCTATTAAATTTTTTAATAATGATACAGTTGGCTCAAGAAATGCTGTCTCAATATACTCGTCAGGCTGATGTGCCTGACTGATACTTCCGGGTCCAAGTATTACTGTTTCAATTCCCATAGAATTATAATAGGGTGCTTCAGTACAATATCCAGCTGTTACAGCGGGATTTCCTGTTAATTTTTCAGCTACTTTAATTATATCAGAAGAAGTAGGTGTTAGCATTGATTCAGTTCCATGAATAAGTGGTTTAATGTTAATTTGATAGTTATTAGTATCAACAACATTTGAAACACGTAAAGCTAATTCTTCACGGCATTCATTTAGACTCATTCCGGGTAATGGTCGTAAATCAATTTGTAATTCACATTTACCGCATATTCGATTTGGATTATCACCACCATGAATATGTCCAAAATTCAGTGTCGGAACAGGTACCAAAAATCGGTCGTCAAAATTATTAGCTTGTAATTCTTCTCGCCATAATTTGATAATTTGCATGACATCCATCATGGCTTCCATCGCATTAAATCCATATGCGGGGTCACTGGAATGCCCCGAGCGTCCGGTGATAGTGATGGATTCCATTAATATCCCCTTATGGGCATGGATAGGTTTAAGTTGGGTAGGTTCACCTATGACAGCAAAACGGGCATTAGGTCGCTGTCGTTTAACAAGATCACGAGCACCAGACATCGAGCTTTCTTCGTCTGCTGTTGCCAGAATGATTAGCGGTTGCTTTAAATCTTTAGCAATAAGACCTCGAGTTGCCTCAATAGCAAGTGCTAAGAAGGATTTCATATCAGCAGATCCTAATCCGTATAATTTGTTATTGTCTTCTGTTATTTTAAAAGGATCGTGTTGCCAACGGCCTTCATCATAAGGTACTGTATCTGTATGACCCGATAATACCAGGCCACCGGAACCTGTGCCGAGTGTTGCTATTAAGTTGGCTTTATTTCGCTGATCGGGGATAGGTAATATTTCTACTGAAAAGCCTGAAGTCTCTAACCAGTCTGCAAGTAATTCTATTACATTCATGTTACTTAGATCAAATGAAGGATTAACACTACTAATTGATGGTGTAGCGATTAATTCATTTATCATGGTAATTAATGAAGGTACTACCTTTGTCATTAAAATTAATAATCCCAGGAACTTTTCTTTTTCCACTTTATTTTAGGAATGATAATTCCAATAAGCATTCCAAAAAGTAAAACTGCTGCGCCAGCAATAAACCAGGTTCGACTATCTCGATCTTTCAGAATTTGATTTTCCTGGGTTAAGCGTTGTAGGTTATGCTCCAGGCTTACATTTAATTTTTTTAATTTTTTGTTGTCATTATCCAATTCAATTGGGCGACTCGCTATTTTATTAAAATGTCTATTTTCTTTTTCTAAATCTGATTTAACGTTAAGTAAATTATTACGTTCAATTTCAAGTTCAGATTTATTAATACTTAACTTGTTAGCTTCTATTTTTAATTTTGAAAGCTCTTCATTAAGGCGTTCGATGTTTGCAGTTGCGTCTGTAATTAGATTACGTGCTGCAGGTTCAGTTTGTAAGTATTGGCTTCTTACCCATCCTTCAGTTTGATCTTCAAGACGTACCATGGTGTAACCGTTGTCAGTTTCTTCCAGGATTTCTAATTTAGCACCACTATGCAATGTTTTGATGATTTTATTAGTAGTATCGGGGCCGGTTCGTAACGTGATCCGTAATATATCGGTAACATATTTCACTTCAGCAAAAGCATTGGTACTGTAGATAAAAGTACTCATTAAAAATAGTACTAATAATCGTGTGGGTGATAAATACATATTTTCCTCTGAGTTCTGGATTTTATAATTATAACAATAGCCTATATAATAGTATGTTGAATGCGGTTGTGAAACTCTAAATGTCACATTTTTGTTACTGTTAGGTTAAAATTTTAAGATTTACACAAAATTGTCATATCTCTGTAACATTGCTTCGCTGTAATACAATAATATGTTATTTACTTGTAATAAATCGGGCTAGAATTTATTTAATTAGTCATTAGAAGAGAGGCAATTTGTGGCGGGTAACAGTTTAATATTACTTGTAGAAGATGAAGCAGCAATTCGAGAAATGCTACAGTTCTCACTGGAGAGGGCTGGTTTTGAGTTAATGGTAGCTAGTGAAGTCACTTCTGCAAAACAACACATTCAAAAACAGTTACCTGATATTATTTTATTAGATTGGATGTTACCAGGAGTCAGCGGTATTGATTTTGCTAAACATCTTAGAAAAGATGAAAATACCACTCGGATCCCGATCATAATGTTAACTGCTCGCACAGAAGAAGATGATATGATTCAAGGTCTCGAAGTTGGAGCAGATGATTATATAACGAAGCCATTTTCGACCAAGGAATTAGTAGCACGAATAAAAGCCATTTTACGACGAACTAAACCGGATAATAGTGGAGATTCAATTAAAGTGCAGAGTTTAGTGCTGGATCCTGTAAGCCAACGTGTTACGATTGACAATAAATCAGTCAATTTGGGTCCACTGGAATTTCGTTTACTGCATTTTTTTATGACCCATCCTGAAAGGGTTTTTTCGCGTTCACAATTACTAGATTATGTTTGGGGTGAAAATGTGTATATTGATGAACGAACAGTTGATGTACATATTCGGCGATTACGCAAAGTAATATCGACTAATGATTGTGATCACCTTGTGCAAACAGTGAGGGGTTCGGGCTACCGATTTTCAACTAAAGAGATTTAATATTGAAAAATGTTTGGTTAAATGAACTCTGGCGAATTTTTTGGTTGCTGGTTTTTGCCGTTATTGTTGGGTCGATTTTAGGTAGTGTATTATTAGTTACATGTCTGGTTTTATTCTCTATAATTATCTGGTATCTCTATAATCTTCGTTCCTTTGTTTTATGGTTTGATAAAGGTAAGAAATATTCTCCACCCAAGTCGATAGGGATTTTCGGTGATTTGTTTAATAATCTCTATCGACTACAAAAACAACAACGTAATCGTAATAAACGCCTTGTTAATTTAATTACACGTTTTAAAGAATCCACCAAGGCGATGCCGGATGGAATTATAATATTACAAGAAAATGGTGAAATTGAGTGGTGGAATGATGCTGCTGTTAAATTGGTAAATCTGAACTACCCAAAAGATGTTGGTTTACGTATAACTAATTTACTTCGTCATCCAAATTTTATTCGTTATTATAATCTTACTGATAAAACGTCCAAAATTAAAATGTTGTCACCCGTTGATGAACAAAAAATAATATCAATTCGAATTGTCCCTTATGGAAATAATCAACAATTAGTAATGGTTCGCGACGTAACATTGATTCAAAGGGTGGAAGATATGCAGCGAGATTTTATTTCGAATATTTCTCATGAACTTAGAACGCCGATTACTGTTATGAGTGGTTTTTTAGAAGAGTTTGAACAAAATCCTCCTGAAGATACGAAACAATTGCAACATTACGTTAAATTAATGCAAGGTCAATCATTTCGTATGCGTAATCTTGTTGAAGATCTTATGACATTATCACATTTGGAGAATGAAACCAGTGAGCAGCTTAATGAGATTATTCCAATACCTTTTATTATGTACTCATTAAAGGAAAATGCTGAATTATTAAGTAGTGAACGAAAACATAAAATTACATTAGAGATAAACGAGAAATTATATCTACGAGGAGATGCTCGAGCTATTGATAGTGCATTTTCTAATCTTGTGTTTAATGCTGTTAATTATTCACCAAGTGGTTCAGATATTCACATTAAGTGGTATCAGGATGAAAATGGAGCGCATTTTTCAGTTATTGATAAAGGTATTGGTATTCCAGCTCAGCATATCCCTCGACTTACTGAACGATTTTATCGAGTGGATGTCGCACGATCCCGCGATAGTGGTGGTTCCGGGCTGGGATTAGCTATTGTTAATAATGTATTATCACGTCATAACGCAACTTTAAGTATAATAAGTGAAGTAGGGCAAGGTAGTACATTTTTTTGTAATTTCCCAAAAGAAATAGTTGCCCATAAAGATGAAGCTTTATTTTTAAATTCGGATAAAATTAACAATTCTATTTAGTCACTAATTTGTAATAAAACTGTAATACTCAATTCATATAATTGTCACAAGTTTAATTAATAATAATTAAATCAAAAAATTAATTTAAGGATAATTATTCATGATACTGAATAAAATTAGAAGTAAAAATTTACTGGCTATGGCGGTACTCGCAACTTTATTTTCTTCCAGCATAGTATCTGCAGAAACTAAAG
>JBGMQW010000055.1:0-10653 GCA_048060815.1 Thiohalomonadales bacterium
ATTCACGAGCACATCAAACTAGTTCTGATAAGTAATTATTTTGCTGCAAAGGCGCAAAGGGCGCAAAGAAAATCAAAAGATAAAAATATACAAAATTTGGCTTTAAAATTGCAGTTTCACTTACAATTAAATCATTTAGAATAATTCAGTTAATGAATTTAATATTTAGTTTTTCCTTGGCGTTCTTGGCACGCTCATTGCAATAACTACATTAATACAAAAACCACAGAATTTTTGGAGAGAGAAATGACTGTGCCAACAATATCAACGCTTTCAAGCGGTGCTGAGAGTTCCAGTAAACTCTTGAAAAGTGACAGTAATACCGAAAATACCGGTACTGGCTTAAGTTTTAGCGCTACGATGAATGAAACTGCATCAAATTATAAATTTGATGATCAGCATTATATGCTTTCTGATGGCCAGGTACTAACGGCTGAAGAATTACTCGAGATGCTTGAGAACGGCAATTTGTTGCCGGGTATGAACCTGCCTTCACTACAAGAGTTACAACAATACAAACTTCAAGCAGGTTTAAATCAAACTACAGCACGCGAGACTGGTTTAATAAGTTCAAGTCAACAAACTATATTATCTCCAAAGTTTGGAGAGTCTGATTTCGTATTAGAATCCACAAATAATGTAGTGAATGATAAATTTAAATTAACCCAACAACAATTTTTGACCCAGCAGCTTAATCAAAATCAGATTTTAAAGGTAGGTACTGCTGTACCAGAACAATTCCTTGTTTCGATGGATACAGTTGCAAAAGCTACTCCTGATACAGTTGTAAATAGCTTTACGGCTGCATATGGTTATCAGTCAATTAGTGGGCCGGAAGGAACCACGGGTTTAATGTCGAATTCTTTTAGTATTTCAACACCAGTACAACATCCTCAATGGAATCAATCGCTTGGGCAAAGTGTCCAATGGATGGTTAATCAAAACATTCAACAAGCTGAAATTAAGTTGAATCCACCCGATCTAGGTATGTTGGATATTCGTATAACAGTGAATAATGATCAAGCTTCAGTTCATTTTACTGCACCAAATTCAGCAGTACGTGATGCTATTGAATCTGCAATGCCACGTT
Organism: Thiohalomonadales bacterium; assembly: GCA_048060815.1. Lineage (GTDB taxonomy): Bacteria > Pseudomonadota > Gammaproteobacteria > UBA6429 > Thiohalophilaceae > CAYQUC01. The sequence goes on from JBGMQW010000055.1 coordinate 1,091, forward strand.
TACGTGAAATGTTAGAACAATCGGGTATTTCTTTAGCGGATGCAAATGTTTCAGAACATTCTCACGGCCAGGCTGAACAAGATTCAAACGCGGATGATGCAACACGTCATGTAACAATTGACGAAAATAATAATACGGGTCCAACTGATAAAATTGGCAATACTGCCAAACAGATGCAAATCGGTTTACTTGATACTTACGCATAAATTATTCCATATTAACCTAAATTACGCTGCTAAAGATTATCAGTTATTAGCCGAAGATAAGGTTAATGGTAATAATATTTTATGAAATAATCGATAAGCAGGCTTAAATGATGTCTAGTAAACGTAATGCGCAAGAAACAGATCTGGATCTACTAATTAAACTAAATAAAAATATCTGTCCGGTATCAGCCAAATATTATAGCAAATGTCCAGTAATGCGTAGCTATTATTATTTGGTAGAAGAATATTTTGCTGCATGGAGTTGGTCTGGATAGATAGAATCTGTTAAGAAATAAAATGGAGTAACAATTAGTACCAAACAGGATGTAGCCCATTTTGATATCACAAAGCATATCAACAAAAACAATAATTACCTTTCATAACTCCTTGTATTTTAAAACCACAATTTATTTTGTAATTAAGTAAGGTAAAGACATAACGGTGTTACTAAAGAATTAGTCTATTTTTGCCGACATAGTGACAACAGGTGAAAGAAGCTTTTGGCCAGACTATTAACTCATATATATAGTATAACTCAAAGTATACTTTGTATTATTCGTACTAAAGCACCGATTTTGTAGGAATTATTACTTGAAACCACTAAAGCAAAAATATACCGGTTCGCAGCTAGTTATTAATAATGCATTAGTTGAAAAACATGCACCATTGGTAAAACGTATAGCATATCATTTATCGGCTCGTTTGCCGCCAAGTGTGATTGTCGATGATTTAATTCAGGCTGGTATGATGGGGTTGTTGGATTCCGCGCGGAATTATGATGTTACTCAGGGCGCAAGTTTTGAAACCTATGCCACTATCCGAGTGCGAGGTTCCATGCTGGATGAGCTTAGACGTAATGACTGGGCTCCAAAATCAGTACACAAAAAAGCACGTGATTTAGCAAAAGCAATGCAAACTATTGAATCATCAACTGGCCGTGATGCGCGAGATCATGAAATTGCTAAGATGATGGACATCACAATTCAGGAATATCATCAAATTTTACAGGATGCCAATACCTGTCGTGTACTAAACTTTGATGAGTTTGGTATTTCCGATGAATTTTCAAACATGACCGAGGACACAAAAAATTGTGGTCCTATGGAAGGCCTGCAAAAAGAAGAATTGCAGTCCGTACTCAGTGAAGCAATTACTACTTTACCAGAGCGAGAACGGTTAATAATCAGCCTCTATTACGATGTAGAGCTGAACTTACGCGAGGTCGGGACCATTTTAGGTGTAAGTGAGTCAAGAGTTAGCCAGTTGTTAAGCCAATCCCACCTGCGTTTAAGGGCTCGATTGAGTGAATTGTTGGATGTACCACTTGGCACATGAATGAATCAATTCACAAATATCAAGTATTATATTCACAATAATTGTGATGAAATAGCTAGTAATTGTAACGATCTTAGCTAAAGTTATTTAGGTTAACAAGCTGATATAATTGCTTGTTACGATAAGGAGAAAAACATGCAGTTTTCAGATTTTTTTATAATATTTCCGAGTGTAGGGTTAAGCATCTTATTTTGGGTTGTGGTTATACCCGTTGCACTTTATCTGGCGCGAATTCCTGCGCATCGAGCCATTTTGGGTTTTAGCCGGGTAGTACATTTTTCCATGCGTTTAAGTTCGCATTCGGTGTTAATTGCCGAAGCAAAATTAGTGGCTCGTAATAAAGAGGTACTCTTGGCTGCTGGACGAGAAAATTCAGAACGTATCATTGAACGTGAGTTCGACCGTATTGATGCCACTGTCCGTAAAGATTTAGCCGAGTATCCATCACTACATCGCAGATTATCAGAAGATATTACCAGAATTGATGAGGACTATTCTCAAAGTACCGAAGTTCCTCCTGAACCACCAGGCTGGGTAAAGGCAGTTGAAGCTGTTGCAAAAATTCCAGTTGCAAAAGGAGATCCAACGGTAGGGAATATTCTGGATGACATTCATCATTCATTAAAAAAAGCCAGTACTCATGCTCTTGAAGAATATCGACGATCAAGTCATAAGAGACACGGTTTATTAAACAAAATGATGCCAAGTTGGCGAAAATTGTTAACGGTATTAAATAAAGTTGATAAAAATGTAAATAGCTTGCTTGAACGTGCAACTGTGATTGATCGTCGCATGGATGATTATGAGCATATTATTAAACAATCGGATCGTGCAGTACGAATGGAATCGTCATCTTCATTAACACAATTTTTTATCTCAGCATTTGTATTAAGTATTGCAGTTGGTGGTGCAATGATTAATTTCAACTTGATTGCATTACCAATGTCAGAAATGGTTGGAGCAAAAAGTCAAATTTTAGGATTCCCGATGTCAGAAGTTGCTGCACTGGTAATAATTCTGGTAGAGATTTCGTTAGGTATTTTCATGATGGAATCAATGCGAATAACGCGTTTGTTTCCAGTTATTGGAGCATTAAATGATAAACTTAGAGTTAAAATGATATGGGTAACCTTTGGATTTTTATTAGCTTTAGCATCCGTTGAAGCAGGTTTGGCCTATATGCGTGAAATATTATCAGAACAAAACTCTGCTGTTACCGCATCGCTAATTGCAAATAATGGTGAAATTGTGGTTGATAATTCACTTCGCTGGATCACAACTGCAGCACAAATGGGGTTAGGCTTTATATTGCCATTTGCATTAGTGTTAGTTGCAATTCCGTTTGAATCTTTTGTGCATTCATCACGCACTGTTTTGGGTGTTTTGGGCGTTGCTCTGTTACGGTTACTGGCATTAGTTTTACGTTTTGTAGGTAATGTTGCAAAATATTTTAGTAGTAGTTTAATTCATGCTTATGATCTAATAATTTTTGTTCCACTATGGATAGAAAAATTAATTCGTGATCGCAGTGCATCAGAAACAGCATCATTATAATAAATAAAAGGGGAAGGAAATGAAAAACAGGGTTATTACACTATTTAGTTTGTTATTACTGGTGTTGATATTAAATGCTTGTGATAGTAAAAAAGTATCACTAGATCAGGGTGTGTACATGTTATTGGATACATCAGGAACTTACACTAAAGAACTGGTACAAGCACAAAGGATAATTAATTTTACACTTGCCCAATTAAAACCGGGTGACACCTTTGCGGTTGCTCGAATCGATACTGGAAGTTTCAGTGAAAAAGATATAATTCATAAACAAACGTTTGATGACCGACCTAGTATGGCGAATCAGCAAAAACGAGTTTTCCGTCAGGTTATTGATGATTTTATTAAGAAAGTTAAACCTAGTGCTTACACTGATATTACTGGTGGTATGTTACAAGGCATAGAATATTTGAACGAAGCAAAACCTGGGACAAAAACAATTTTGATTTTTTCTGATTTAAAAGAAGAATTACAAAAAGGGTATAAGCGCGATATTCCACTGAGTTTAAATGGCTATATTGTAATCGCTGTAAATGTAACCAAATTACGTTCAGATAATATCGATCCTAGAGAGTACCTGGACCGGATGGAAAGTTGGCGCATTAAAGTTGAAGAGGGTGGTGGTGAATGGCGTGTCATCAATGACTTAGAACGTTTAGAACCTATTTTTAAGAAATAAAACTAAGTTAAGTTTTCATATCAAAAATTTAGATTATGTAAACTTTACTTTAGTTTAAGTAATTATGTTTATGAGACATCCAGGTATAATAATGTTTAAATAGGAATATTGTTATTTTCATATTTTTTGAATATATTTAAGATAGTAGTTTTAATGCCGATAATACATTTAGAATGTAAAATTTTGTGAGTATATAATGAGTCATACCATTGCTGAATTACGATCTTTAAACCCTATGTGGGTTTATGAGCATAATTATGTCACATTAATAGAGTTATTTCCTTTTCTTAAAAATAATCAGCGTGATGAAGTCTATTATATTAATGATGAGTCTGAACTGAAAATAAAAATCTTGGAACGTTGCAAATTTACGAATATTATACAAATTGATTTGAACTATCTAAAAGATAGTACGCAACAATCATTTTTGACTGATATTAAGTTTATGTGCCGGGTTTATTATGATGCTAATCTCGTAGAAGTTATATCATATCAGGATTTAGCCAGGTTACTTCCAGAATACACATTTCCAAACAAACAAATGTGCCAGCCGGATGAAAAACAACAAGCAAACTTATTATTCTATGATTGGTTGGCAAGCATTATAGCCGGACGATATCGTGCTAAGGATGAGTACGATTGTTCTAATGCATAACGAACTGGAATCTATTTGATTTCAGTGTAGTGTGCGTACTATCAGGGTCAATGTTTTGTTTTACTATCTTAGTTTATCGAATAGACGCCTTATAAATAGTGTTCGCTTTATTATATATCTCGGTATATTTATTTTACTACAATCTATATCACCTTTAATTTTTGCTTTAGAAAAAGAAAATGCCATAAATGCAACGGAACAGGGAAATTATATTCTTGCTTTAAATTTGTGGACGAAATTAGCAGAACAAGGTGATTCTGTAGCACAATATAATTTAGGTGTTTTTTATTCACAAGGTCTTGGAACAACAGCGAATAATTATGAAGCTAACCGCTGGTTTAGGATTGCATCACAATCCAGATTGGTTCAGGCATACAATCGTTTAAAAACTAAAGGCATTAAACCTTCAGGTTTAATTGCTATCAGAACAGTAGTAACTCCCCAGCATTGGGTCTCAGAATTAGAACCTTCAAACTATACCTTGCAATTAGCTAGTAGCAAAAATAAAAAATTAATTGAAAAATATTATAATGAGAATAATTTGCACAACAAAGCCGGTTATTATTCCAGTTTGCGTCAAGGTGAACGGTGGTATGCACTGGTTTTTGGATCATATGCTACTGTAGCAGAAGCAAAAATGGCATTTAAAGATATTCCTGCTAATTTACGTAAGTGGTCACCTTGGGTGAGAAAAATAAAAGATATTCATAATCTAACGGTTAATTAGAATTTATTTTGTCATCATTTACTCGATAATTAGATTGTTGTAATAATGGTAAATGGTGCATTAACCAAAAAACGGCAGCAACCCAAACCCCACCAATAATCGTAGCAAACGACCACATTACCGGACCCACTAAAATAGTAGATCCTCGAGAATGTAACAAACGCCCGGCTTCTTTTGCGACTGCTGCCGCAAAAGCAAGATGAACAATAGCCATTAAAATATAATACATCGTTACCATATTTTCAAAATCAAAACTTTTAAATAAATTTGTTGTTTCCATTTTACTGTCCTCATTAGTTTGGCAGGAATAATAATATCAATATCGATAAATAAAAGGCGAGTATTTTAATAAATAATTTTGATTATTTATTTTTATAAGGTGTAAATTGAATTTAACAGAAAGTTCTCAGATTTGAGTTGTTAAATATTTATAATGAAATTTATTATTGCTTGGTGACCACTAATCAATATTCTGTGTGTGCCACAGAATCGGACAGTAACAACAACATACAATTATTGTTTAGAACTGTCTGATTCAATGGCTAGCTAAAAATCTATTGTGGTGTTGATAATAATTTTTCTTTTGTGAGTTCTTTTACTATTAATTTAGAAATTTTTGCAATTTCTTTATTGATATTGCCCGGTTGGAAAGTTTCAGTTGTTAAAGCCCAAACTAATTTTGCATTTGTTGTTTCGTATAAATTAAATTCAAGAGAAACAATGGTATTTTCAACATAATAACCACCTGACCCATAATAAGGGCTTACACGACCGTAATAACCATACATCGAATTATATGATGAAGGGTAACCCGAAGCGACATATTGGTTCTCTTTATTGACTGCAACAACTCGTCCAATAATGACTGTATCAATATTTTCTTTTTTAACGATTGGAGCAAGAGTCTCTTTACTGATTTTTTTGGTATCGGTGAAATATTTAACAGATACTTGAGCTTCTTGACCTGCATCTCTAATACCTTGACTAAGAGTATCTTCAAATATTCGTCTATTGGCTGGTTCTTTAGTTAAACCAATGACAAGTATTTTTTTAATTGGCTTGTTGTAATTTGCTTCTTTCCAGGTACCTGTAACCGATGTAGCAGCACACGATGCTAATAGTAATGGAAGGAATAAACTGATTATCAATCGTAGGTAATTGTTGTTTTTCATTGCGAGCTCCATGCTGAACACTTAATTTTATTATTTATAAGATGTTATTTTACGCATTTGAGTAAAAATTACCACTAATTATCTCATTGTATGCAGCTATCGCAATTTAATGTTAGCTGGATCACAATAATTCTATACAATAAATGGTTGTTATAAGCTAGAGCTCCAATGTATACAATTAAATTTATAAGTTAACTGTTGTTTTAATTTCAGCAAGTCCAGGATGAAACAATTAAAAGCCTTATGTCAACCGAATTATGCATATAACATATTGATAATTATAAAATATTATTTTCTGATGATATCTCACCTGGATGTTTCTGTAGTTGAACTTGTTGGTTACTACGCCATTCACTTTAATCTAAATAAACCGTTGTTATTACTTCAACTACTAATAGCTGGTGGCGACGTTTGTGTTTGAGTCACCGTTATAAGTTGTTTATCGGTTCCAACATTACCGTCAGAATCAATAGCAGTCCAAGTCACCTGGGTTGTAGCTACTGGATAAGATCCCAAATCGTTTGATGTTGGGATTAATACTCCATCCATATTATCAATTGCAGTACCAATACCAATATTTACGGGTGTCGAAATACCGGTAGCCGTTACTGTGACATCTGCTGGTGCTTTTACTGTTGGTGCACTAGTTTCAGTTGGTGGTGGAGTATTAACTGCTGGTTTTTCAATAGTGAAGTTGGTTCCGACTTGTGTATCAATATCTGTGGTAACTGATGTGCCAGATATGTAGTTATTCAGGATCGAGACACCATCAGTAGCGGGAGTTCCTACAGTAATCCGTTGTGGATTGAATACAATAGCATTATGACCAATCACCGGTTGGTCGTTAATGATCTCATTTTCTTCTACCAAACCACCTATCCAGGCATTACAACTTATACTTCTTTTACCAACATTTTCGATTTTATTCCGTCTTACTATTATATTGGTAAAGCTTTCAGGTGTATTGTAACCGGAGTTAATACCCATACCATAATTGCCGCTAGCTACTGCACCCAGGGCATTATGAATATAGTTATCTTCAATCAGAAGGTTTGAACATACGCCATGTATAACTAATTCTGTGCCAGATGCTTTACCTGCATTCATTGCTGATTCACTTAAGTCACAACGTTGAACTTTAGTATTATTACAGTTACTTAAATATATGTTGTGTAGTTTGTTGGAACCACCCGTGAGATTATTGTGACCGTTTCCTTTAAATACCGAATCGCGAATAACTGAAAAATCTGGATTACCCATAAAACCTTGAATCCAGTTATTCACAATTACAACATTGTCTATTGTGATATCGTTAATGACGCCTAGCTTATTATTTGGGTATATAGCAACCCGATAGCCATCAATAACACTATTTTTTATCGTGATACCTTCTTTGCCTTCTCTATAAATAAAAAAACAATTGGGGGTACCTACTGTTTCTCCAGTGTTTATACCAATATACGCAAAATCAATTCCATCAAAAACAAAACCATCAATAATACCTGTATCAAATCTATGTTGCGGCAGTCGCTCATCACTATATAAACATATTGGCCTTTTTGGTGCTACCGCGGTGAATTCCTGTGAAACATAACGTTTTATTTTAATGGCGCCTGCGTCGCATCGAATTTTATCGTGCCATATATCTATCGTAGCTATTGCAGGTGGGATATCATTAAGTGGTAAGTACTTAAAAGTTGTTGAGTTTACGATCTCGGTGACTGTTACAAGACCATTAAAGGGCGCTTCATTAGCACCTCTTATTGTTGTTTTTTGTCCTACAGTTGCATTATTTGGTTTTACTGTTTCGAGAATACAGTGTGTCCCGTCAAAGCTTAAGTTAATCACAGCAGTAACAGTATTTGGATTATTAAATCGGAAATTTACCGATTGCTCAAAAGCACAACCATCAGCAAGGTAAAATTCAGAACCTGCCGGTGAATCATTAATTAAATCTAGCATATGCCCGTAGGTTTGTATTGCTAACGCGTCTGTTGATCCGTCATTGGTGTCAGAACCTGGAACTGCATTTACATCTGAACGGGCTTTATTATCTCTAACGTACACAACTGGTGCTGTAGACATTTTAAAAACTCCTGTTAAGGTTGTTTGTGCTATAAATTGTAATTACTGAAAAATAGGATTAAATATTTTTAATTTAATTATTACCAGATCAGAGTGGTGTATCTTAGATCGCCTACCTGGCTTCACTGGGTGCCAATTTCCTTTCGACATTATTTTAATCTTTGTTATCGTTTTATAATATCATACAAACTTGTCATAGGTTTGTACAGGCTTAGAACAAGTCAGCGGTTATAAATGGTGTATGGTATTCCATACTCTATTTTATTTAGTTCAATAACGTATTTTGTCAAGTAAGCCTTGTATATAGTTGCTGGCGGTTGTTAAGTACCATTATATTCCTTGTGTGTCCAATAACTAAATTGAATTATATTTATCTATTTAACACGAGAATACTTTTTAAAAATTACAGTAATTTATCTTTCTTAAGTTCATTTGCAATTATCGCAGCTAATTTTTGTATTTCTTTACTAAGTTTACCAGGTTCATATGTTTGAGTAGCTAAAGCCCAAACCAATTTTGCATTTTTTGTTTCGTATAAATTAATTTCAAGAGAAATTTTTGTAGTTTGTGAATAATAACTTTTTCGCTGATAGTAAGGACTGACAGCACCGTAATAGCCATACATTGAACCATACATTGAGGGATATGATCCTGGCATATAGCGATTTTCTTTATCGACCGAAACAGCGCGCACTATAATAACAGTATCCACTTTTTCTTTTTCAATAATTGGCTCAAGAGATTCTTTATTAATTTTATTAATATTGGTGAAGTACTTAACAGAAATGACTGCTTTTTTTCCAGCTTTTCGAATTTTTTCACTAAGAGAATCTTCAAACTTTCGTCTATGTGCAGCTTCACTGCTTAAACCAATGATCAGTATTTTCTCAATAGGTTTATTGTAATTTTCATCTTTCCAGGTGCCTGTGATTGAAGTTGCAGCGCATGAAACCAGTAATAATGGAAAGAATAAACCGATAATTAGGCGAAAGTAATTAATTTTTTTCATAATGTTCTCTATAATATTAAGGGACGTTTTGCTATTTATATCATATTTTACGGAGTTGTAATAAAATTACCACTAATGAAATTTAATTTACTAACGTATTGAGGTTTTAGTCTTCACTGTCTCTTTTGTAATATCCAATAG
>JBGMQW010000055.1:10753-18762 GCA_048060815.1 Thiohalomonadales bacterium
ATAGCGCCTTTTTCATATTGTGTATTTGACACCTGACTATTAAATTATTATTAAATCTAACAATAACAAATAGTTAGATCTATGAATAAATTAAGTAACTTAATTGCTATCACTGCTAGCAAAAAAAAGAATATATGCTATCATTGATATCAAGAGCATTATTTGGAGTGGTGTATGTCACGTTTATTAGTTAGAGATTTAGATCCTGCGATTGTAGCAGCCTTAAAAAGACGAGCAGCTAAACACGGCTGTAGTGCAGAAGCAGAACATCGCGAAATTTTAAAACAGTCTTTACTTTGTACAAAAAAAAAATCATTTGCAGAAGCTTTAGCGACAATGCCAAACGTTGGTAAAGATAGTGACTTTTCTCGGGTAGATGATTCAGCAGATAATGATGTTTTTAATTGATACGAATGTAATTAGTGAAATTCGAAAAAAACAAAAAATTAATAAAGGTGTTAAACAATTTCTAAAATCAGTTATAGATGAAAAAAATACACTCCATATTTCCGTCATTACAATTGGTGAATTAAGACGAGGAATAGAGCTTATACGGCATCGTGGGGATATTAAACAAGCAAATCTGTTAGAGAAATGGTTAATTTTAATCCTTACTGAATATCAAGATAATATTCTTGAAATTGATGAAGATATTGCACAGTTTTGGGGTAAATTAAGATCACCTCATCCTGAAAATGCATTAGATAAACTAATTGCATCAACAGCCATAATTCATGATTTAACTGTCGTCACTCGAAACGATAAGTATTTTATACAAACAGGTGTTAAAGTATTAAACCCATTTATTTAAAGCTAATTATAGCAGGACATTACTTGAAAGCTTTTAAATTTGTAAGTGGAAAGCGTACCAGTACCTCACCTTATCACCTAACTGTATTCTCAATATTACCACCTATATGCTATATCAATATTTAATATAGGCTGTAATTGAGACACGGACTATGGCAAGAAATACATCGGTAACATTGGGTGAGCATGTTGACGAATTAGTGCTTAAAAAAATCAATGCTGGACGCTTTCAGTCAGTCAGCGAGATTGTACGTGCTGGTTTGCGTAAATTAGAAGAAGATGAAGCAAAGCTACAGCCACTTAAGGACAAACTACAAGCAGGTGAAGATAGCCCATCGGTCGATAATTTTAATGGTGAAGAATTTCTTACAGAGTTACACAAAAAACACCTTTAACGAAATAGGTTCACCATTTGAAATCATTAAAGCCTTTGGTGGCAAAAAGAATACGAAAAAGCCATAAAAGAACTTGAAGGGCAACTCTATAGTAAGCAAACTTAAGTGTTACTTAAAACATGTACTCATGACAACATCAATAGATAACCAATCACAATTTATCATTTACCAAGCTGAAAATGGTGAAATTCGGCTGGATGTGCGTTTTCAGGATGAAACCGTGTGGCTTACGCAAAGCCTGATGGCGGATTTATTCAACACCAGCAAGCAGAATATTGGCCAGCACCTTAAAAATATCTTTTTAGAGCTGGAATTAAACGAAAAATCAGTTGTAAAGAATTTCTTTACAACTGCGGCTGATGGTAAAAATTACCAAACCAAACACTATAATCTCGATGCCATCATATCGGTAGGCTATCGGGTACAAAGCCATACTGCTACCCGTTTCCGCCAATGGGCGACCCAGCAATTACGCGAGTACATTGTCAAAGGTTTTGTGCTAGACGATGAACGCCTAAAAAACCCTGACCAGCCCTTTGATTATTTTGAAGAACTCACTCGCCGTATTCAGGATATCCGTACCTCAGAGAAACGGTTCTATCAAAAAATCACTGATATTTATGCCACTAGCGTAGACTACGACCCAACACTTGATACCAGTATCGCTTTCTTTAAAACAGTACAAAACAAGGTGCATTGGGCAATCACCGGTAATACGGCAGCCGAAATAATTCATCAGCGCGCCAATAGTAAAAAAGACAACATGGGCTTAACCAACTGGCGCGGCAGCAAAGTACGCAAGCAAGATGTAACCGTCGCTAAAAATTACCTAAATGAAGAAGAACTAAAAAGCCTGAATAACTTAGTAGAACAATACCTCATTTTTGCTGAAGGACAGGCGATGCGCCGCATTTCCGTGACGATGGCAGACTGGCTCAAAAAGTTAGATGGTTTTCTAAGCTTAAACGATCGCAATATATTAGATCATACCGGAAAATATCTCACCAAATAGCAAAACAACAGGCCGAACAGGAATACGACAAATTTCAACAACAGCGTTTAGTTGATGAAACACCTCAAACAAATGAAACGTTGGATAAGCTAAGTAAAATAACCGGACAACACTCAAGAAAGGAAAAAAAATAACCGATGTCCGTTAGTTCAATTATTAAATCCATACATGTATTGTGGTGAAAGAAGCTTTTGGTGATGCCTTTAACTACATGAAAAATAGCACACTGTTACGGCAAGTGGTAAACAAACTCGATGAAATTGATTTTCACTCCAATTTAATAAAAAAACAGATTGGAAACAAAAGGGCTGGAATTTAAAAAAATTAGTCACGGTAGTTTGTGATTACTTTGAAGTGAATCCATCTAAATTGACATTAAAAGGCCGACAAAATTCATTATCGAATGCCAAAAGTGTCATCTGTTACTGGGCAATGCACGAGCTTGGTTTATCGTCTACTGAAATAGCAAAATACCTAGTAATGAGTCAGCCGGCAATTTTAAAGGCAGCTAAGCGGGGTGCATTGTATTGTTTGAAAAATGAAATTGAATTGGAGTTATTGAGTGTAGGTTAAGTTATTAAGTTATCGGTGTCCCCATACACATAGATTCGGTGAGTGGTGCAGTTGTAACTTGATTTTGCCTTTTTTTATTGAGTGAGAAATGATATTGTAAAGGTTAAAGTATTAAATTCCTCTTTGATATTGAGTATTCGTATATGGCTGAATGTTTTGCTGCAATTTTGTTATCACGTTATTATCACCATTAATATGATTTTTAAATAATTCTATAATTTCAGGTTTACTCAGGGTAATTTTGGTGTTGTTTTTAATGTCTCTCAAATCAATAAAGAAATCATTAAATACACCTGAAATATCATTAATAATATCAGTGTTCAAGAAAACGGTATCATTATATACAGTGTGATAACCATTTTTTTCTTTATCTATAAAATAGGTTACATCTTTTAAATTGGTAATTGATGCTGATTTTTTACAACGTTGAATGCACTTGTCATCTACAATATTTTTCTTGCAACCCGATACTTGATGGAACATGCACGCAATAGTCGTCATTAATACAATAGGGTGCGATATACTGTAGGTTAGATTAAAGTTATCTGGTTTTTTAATTTTACGGATTTGTTTTTGACTTAACTCATTTGAAATAAAGGCACCCGCACAGTTAAATTGTTCTTTTAAACACAGTAGTGAATAGGAATTCACTAAGTTCATGTAAGGCCCTGCAATCCATGAAATATCGTGTTTATATGCCGTGTAAGCTATCCCGCTATTATTCGTTATAATTTGTTCAGGTTTAACTTGCGCCAAAAACTCAACTGCTGCAGTGTAGTGTTCACCGATCAAAACAGCTGGGAACCAGGGGATTAATTTTCTATTGTTATTAAATAGCTCAATATAGTGCACTAGCTTACTACTAAAATGATTGGGTATTTGAAAATAAACTTTTTGGTTATATTCCCTGGAGTCGTCACAGAGGTACAAATCATCCTCAGATGATATCAATAGTGATAATGATGGAGTGATTAGCTCATTGTTCTCGTTACTAGATTTTCTGCTAATAATTGTATTAAAATCAACATGCTCAAGATATTCTTGCCCAGAGTTCAATTCACGTAAAACCTTGTTTTTAATCACCATGAGTTCTTTAAAAGGAATCACCAAATTTGAACCGAAATTATCCAAATTTATAGTATCAATAAAATAGGCTGTATTGTTTAAATGCTTGAATTTCTTAATAACCAAATCTGCATCAATAGTTGTTGCATTATCATTAGTTGTATTTACTGATTTAAGATTGCTATCAGATTTAATAACAATTGAACCATCAGGAGATTTAACTGATACACTGAGTGGCTCACCAGATTGACCTGATAAACAAATGATTAATGGTACTTTTTCAATACTAATTTTACTTATTTTATCTTTAGCAGTATTTTTAATTTCTGCTTTGATGTCGTATAGCTCCTGTCTTGCGATTGATAATTTATTGTCATCGATATTATTGGTAATGGTATTATCAATATCTCCAAACTTAACTTTAACTCGGTGTAAAGCAGAATGATCTCGAGGATTATCAATAAATACATCTCGGCTAATAGTGCCTTTAAGAAAAGAATTAGAGAAATCCCGATTAAAGACATTACGCAGATTATTATTATCACCGCCTAAAATTTCTTGAGCATAATAATTATCAAGTTGTTTACGCCATGTTTCCACCACAGTATAAACATATTGGTATTTTTTTATCCGTCCTTCAATTTTTACTGAATCTACACCAGCTTCAGCAAGCACACTGATATCAGAATAGGCAGAATTATCTTTTATATTTAATGGGAAGTTTTTACCTTCAGCTGTTGTTAAATATTCATCACGGCAGGGTTGGCTGCATTGACCACGGTTACCTGAATTGCCACCTGTAACTGAACTCATATAACACAAACCAGAAAATGAAATACAATTTGAGCCATGAACAAATACTTCTGTTAACATATTTTGCGTATGAGCTACGGTTGTTAAATGTGTAATTTCAGATAGTGTTAATTCACGAGACAAATTCACTCGGCTAGCATTGAGTTTACTTAAAAATTGTATTTGCCCCTCATTATGTGTCGTCATTTGAGTGGATGCATGAATATTAAGAGAAGGGAAATATTTATTAATTATATAAAATACACCAATATCTTGAATAATAATACCATCAAGTGTGGTGTTCACTAATTGGTTTAATAATTCAAAAAGCTTAGGAAATTCAGTTTCAACAATAATAATATTAAGCGTTAAAAAAATTACACAATTATTTTTGTGGGCTAACCGTAAAATCCCATTGAGATCATCAAGTGAGATATTTTTAGCCTGACTACGAGCATTAAATTTATCAAGCCCACAATAGACGGCATTAGCACCTGCAACAATTGCTGCTTTAACAGCATCAACATCACCACCGGGGGCTAATAATTCGATTTTTCTTCTTATTGAGTTAGATTTTCTCATTTAGATATTATTAATAAATTAGTACACGAACAATTTGTGGATTATAAAGAATTAATTATATCGCAACTTGTATTAAATTGAGAGTTTAAATGACACTATACCTTGCAGTATTAAAGTAATTACTTGTAGTTATATTTGTGAATAAATACATCTAATTATTTAGATTGAGTCGCTATATTCGAGCAGTAAGTGTATTAACTTTAACCTTAAATTAAGACAAAACAAGGAGTACATTATGAAGAAATTAATTTCAATATTACTATTTAGTTCCCTCATCATTTTTAGTCATGCGTCTTTTGCAATGCAAAGTAATTTGAATACATCAAATCCAGTTGATACTAATCTAATAGCAGATGCTAATTATGAAGAAGTGGCTATTGATACAGTTCCACTACCTGAGTTTATAAGAGAACTATTAAAATCATTTAGTGTAACATCGATTACTGAATCTTATTCTGAATCATGTAATGTGGCTATTGGTACATGGCCTACACCAGAATGGAGATTAAGGTTCGGAGTTGTATAAAGTAAAAAATATGGAGTTAAATAAAAAGCCCAAATAAAATTATTTGGGCTTTTTATTTTGGGGCGGCGGGAACTTAATTTAACCCATAACTGTTTGATTATTAATGAATTATATATTTAATAATTCTCCCAGTACTGCTAGCGGTACTACTAAAGTATAAAATCATATTGTAAAAACTTCATTTTTTGAGGTTTATAACATAATGTGATCTTAGTATATGGAATCATTTATGGCTAACCTCTTTTTATCATTAGTCATATTTTCTCATCAGCGATACTTTTGCAATTTCAAACCATATTAAAAATGAAATTATTCAATAATATTCATGCCTTACGGTATTTATTCTGTCAGTTATAGTCGGTTTTTGCTATATTTTATCCAAATAGTAATTTTTATGAATAGAACGTACCCAATCAGACAATCAAAGTGACAGTGTAAGGACTCATGGTAACCGAAAATAACAATAATTTTGAAGCCGCACTGTTTAAAACAGCAGACAAGCTACGGAAAAACATTGATGCAGCAGAATATAAGAATGTGGTGCTAGGGCTTATATTCCTCAAGTATATTTCTGATTCATTCCAAGAACTGTATGAGCGCTTAGCGCAAGATGAGTATTCTGACCCCGAAGATCGGGATGAGTACCTAGCTGAGAATATCTTCTTTGTGCCTGAAATAGCACGCTGGAAAGGTCTGCAAGCTAAGGCCAAGTTGCCAGAGATTGGTGTTGCCATTGATGATGCCATGGCTGCGATCGAAAAAGAGAATAGCGAGCTTAAGCATGTGCTCCCCAAGGTATACGCCAAACCCAATCTGGATAAAGCCTCATTGGGACAGCTCATTGATGTGATATCCGATATTGAGCTAAAAGCCCACGACGAAAGTTCCAAAGACCTGTTGGGTCGGGTGTATGAGTATTTTCTAGGTGAATTTGCCAATGCTGAGGGTAAGAAAGGTGGGCAGTTCTATACGCCTAAGTCCATAGTAAAACTCATGGTTGAAATCATTGAGCCTTACAAGGGCAGAGTCTATGATCCTGCCTGTGGCAGTGGTGGCATGTTTGTCATGAGTGAAAAATTTGTCGAAGAGCATCAGGGCAATATTCAAGACATCACTATCTATGGACAAGAGTCCAACCAGACCACGTGGAAACTTTCCAAGATGAATCTGGCCATTCGCAATATCAACTCGCAGTTCGTCGCTTGGAATACAGAAGGTACGTTCTTAAAGGACATGAATCCTGATCTAAAAGCAGACTTCATTCTTGCCAATCCGCCCTTCAATCAATCGGAATGGGGGCAGGATATTTTGCAGGAAGATGGACGCTGGAAATACGGCGTTCCCCCCGCAGGCAATGCCAACTTTGCATGGATGCAGCACATGCTTTACCACCTTGCACCCAAGGGTGTAATGGCAACCGTATTGGCCAATGGTTCATTAAGCTCCAATACCTCGGGTGAAGGGGATATACGCCAAGCGATAGTTTTGGCTGATTTGGTGGACTGCATCGTCGCCTTGCCTAAGCAGCTTTTTTATAACACCGGCATTCCGGCAACCATCTGGATATTGCGCCGAGGCAGAGAAGGTCGCCGTGGTGAAACCTTATTTATTGATGCATCAGAAATGGGTTTCATGAAAGACAGAGTGCATCGTGAGTTTTCAGCTGAAGATATCGAAAAAATTGAACAGACATATCATCGCTGGAGGAAGAGTGATGGCTACGAAGATGTAAAAGGTTTCTGTAAATCGGCCAGCTTTGCCGAAATAGAGAAACACAGCTTTGTTCTCACACCCGGTCGCTATGTCGGCATACCCGATGAAGAAGATGACGGCATTCCCTTTGAAGATAAAATGAAAGATTTAACCGCCACCTTGGCAGCACAAATGAAAAAAGAAAAAGTGCTGGATGATGAAATCAAAGCCCAGCTCGCCAAGATTGGCTTTGAACTGTGAGTGAGTACAAACCGCCATACACGATCACCTCCAAAATGGTGAATTTCATTTCTGAAATCAGCCAAGAGCTGGGTCGGATTGAGCATAATGAAAAGAAAAACATCACGCCGCATCTTCGTAAAAAGAACCTGATTAAAACCCTGGCCGGTACCTTAGCCATTGAAGGCAACCATCTAGGCGAAGAGAAAATCACCGCAATCCTAGACGGTAAACGTGTACTCGGAACGATGGTAGAACTTGCCGAAGTTGAAGGCGCCATCAATGCGTATAAGCAGCTTGAACATTATCAGGCTAATCAGAT